>NZ_BCBO01000078.1:0-85948 GCF_001320835.1 Pseudomonas sp. NBRC 111138
AGCAAGAAGCCGTGAACTACGTCGGCGGCCCTCTATTGGTGCTCGCCGGTGCAGGCTCCGGCAAGACCAGCGTGATCACGCGCAAGATCGCGCACTTGATCCAGAACTGCGGCATCCGCGCCCAGTACATCGTCGCCATGACCTTCACCAACAAGGCGGCGCGGGAAATGAAAGAACGGGTCGGCACCCTGCTCAAGGGTGGCGAAGGCCGTGGCCTCACCGTGTGCACCTTCCACAACCTGGGCCTGAACATCATCCGCAAGGAGCATGTGCGACTGGGCTACAAGCCGGGCTTCTCGATCTTTGACGAGACCGACGTCAAGGCCCTGATGACCGACATCATGCAGAAGGAATACGCGGGCGACGACGGCGTCGACGAAATCAAGAACATGATCGGCTCGTGGAAAAACGACCTGATCCTGCCCGCCGAAGCCCTGGAAGCTGCACGCAACCCCAAGGAGCAGACCGCTGCCATCGTCTACACCCACTATCAGCGTACGCTCAAGGCGTTCAACGCTGTGGACTTCGACGACCTGATCCTGCTGCCAGTCAAGCTTTTCCAGGAGCACAAGGACATCCTGGAGAAGTGGCAGAACAAGGTGCGCTACCTGTTGGTGGACGAATACCAGGACACCAACGCCAGCCAATACCTGCTGGTGAAGTTACTGATCGGCACGCGCAACCAGTTCACCGTGGTGGGCGACGACGACCAGTCGATCTACGCCTGGCGCGGCGCCCGCCCGGAAAACCTGATGCTGCTCAAGGAAGACTATCCCTCCTTGAAAGTGGTGATGCTGGAGCAAAACTACCGCTCCACCAGCCGCATCCTGCGTTGCGCCAACGTGCTGATCTCCAACAACCCCCACGAGTTCGAAAAACAACTGTGGAGCGAGATGGGCCATGGTGACGAGATCCGTGTGATCCGCTGCCGCAACGAAGACGCCGAAGCCGAGCGCGTCGCCGTGGAAATCCTCAGCCTGCACTTGCGCACCGACCGGCCCTACAGCGACTTTGCGATCCTGTATCGCGGCAACTACCAGGCCAAACTGATCGAGCTGAAGCTGCAGCATCACCAGGTGCCGTATCGCCTGTCGGGCGGCAACAGCTTTTTCGGACGCCAGGAAGTCAAAGACCTGATGGCCTACTTCCGGCTGATCGTGAACCCGGACGACGACAACGCTTTCCTGCGCGTGATCAACGTGCCGCGCCGGGAAATCGGCTCCACCACCCTGGAAAAGCTCGGCAACTACGCCACCGAACGCAAGATCTCGATGTACGCCGCCACCGACGAAATCGGCCTGGGCGAACACCTGGACACGCGCTTCACTGATCGCCTGTCACGCTTCAAGCGCTTCATGGACAAGGTCCGCGAGCAGTGCGCCGGCGAAGACCCGATCAGCGCCCTGCGCAGCATGGTCATGGACATCGACTATGAAAACTGGCTGCGCACCAACAGCTCCAGCGACAAGGCCGCCGATTACCGCATGGGCAACGTCTGGTTCCTGATCGAGGCGTTGAAGAACACCCTGGAAAAAGACGAAGACGGCGAGATGACCGTCGAGGACGCCATCGGCAAGCTGGTGTTGCGCGACATGCTCGAGCGCCAGCAAGAAGAGGAAGACGGTGCCGAAGGCGTGCAGATGATGACCTTGCATGCGTCCAAGGGCCTGGAATTTCCCTACGTGTTCATCATGGGCATGGAAGAGGAAATCCTCCCGCACCGCTCCAGCATCGAAGCCGACACCATCGAGGAAGAACGCCGCCTGGCCTACGTGGGCATTACCCGCGCTCGTCAGACCCTGGCCTTCACCTTTGCCGCCAAGCGCAAGCAATACGGTGAAATCATCGATTGTGCCCCCAGCCGGTTCCTGGATGAACTGCCGCCGGACGACCTGGCCTGGGAAGGCAATGACGACACTCCCACCGAGGTGAAGGCCGTTCGCGGCAACACCGCCTTGGCGGATATACGCGCGATGTTAAAGCGCTAGAATCGACTACTTTTTAATCTACTTTCGGCGCACAACGCGCCATTAGAGGAAGCTTTCCGTGGAAGCACTGCACAAGAAAATTCGCGAAGAAGGCATCGTGCTTTCCGATCAGGTCCTCAAGGTTGACGCCTTTCTGAACCACCAGATCGACCCGGCACTGATGAAACTGATCGGCGACGAGTTCGCCGCACTGTTCAAGGATTCGGGCATCACCAAGATCGTCACCATCGAAGCGTCGGGCATTGCCCCGGCGATCATGACCGGGCTGAACCTGGGTGTGCCGGTGATCTTCGCGCGCAAGCAGCAATCCTTGACGCTCACGGAAAACCTGCTGTCGGCCACGGTGTATTCCTTCACCAAGAAAACCGAAAGCACCGTGGCGATCTCCCCGCGCCACCTGACCAGCAGCGACCGCGTGCTGGTGATCGATGACTTTTTGGCCAACGGCAAGGCGTCCCAGGCGCTGATCTCGATCATCAAGCAGGCCGGCGCGACCGTAGCCGGCTTGGGCATTGTGATCGAGAAGTCGTTCCAGGGTGGGCGTGCAGAACTGGATGCACAGGGTTATCGGGTTGAGTCGCTGGCGCGGGTGAAGTCGCTGGCCGGTGGTGTCGTGACCTTTATCGAGTAATCACTGTGTGGGAGCTGGCTTGCCTGCTCCCACATTAGGTTTTGCGTTGCGCTGTCAGTGGGCGGTGGCCTGCAGTCCGGCCAGCAGCAAGCGTTGATACAGGTCTTCCTTGATGCCCTCCGGCTTATCCAAGCGCATCCGCTGCAAATGCTCGGGAAACGCCTCCGGCTCCGGCGCGTCGAGTGCCGCCTTGCCCAACTCCAGAATTTCCGTGAGCTTGAATTTGCTCTTGAGCCAGTTCAGCGCCCGCAACAAGTCCCGCTCCTCATCCGTGAAGTCACAGCCCAGGGGGTATTCGGGGAACAAGCGACGGTGCCTGGCCTGAATCGCCTGGAGCCGCTGCGGCGTGTTGTCGGCAAAACGCGGATCCAACTGGAAATCCTTGGGCAGTTTGCCGGCCTTTTGCGCCTGCTCAATCAAGTCGTGCTGGAACCTTGAGTCAGTGATGTTCAGCAACGCTTCGATCACCTTGGCATCCGTCTGACCCCGCAAGTCGGCAATACCGTATTCGGTAATGACGATATCCCGCAGGTGCCGGGGAATGGTGCAGTGGCCGTACTCCCAGACGATATTGGAACTGACCTCACCCGCCGACTCGCGCCAGCTGCGCAAAATCAGGATTGAGCGTGCACCTTCCAGCGCATGCCCCTGGGCCACGAAATTGTATTGCCCGCCCACACCACTGAGCACGCGACCGTCTTCCAACTGATCAGCCACGCCCGCGCCGAGCAAGGTGACCATGATAGCGCTGTTGATAAACCGCGCATCCAGGCGCTGCAAGCGCTTGAGTTCTTCCTGGCCGTACAGCTCGTTGATGTAGCTGATGCGGGTCATGTTGAATGCCTGGCGCTTGGCATGGGTCATTTCCTGCAAGCGCTGGTAAAAACTGCGAGGCCCCAGGAAGAAACCGCCATGGATCGACACCCCATCGGGTTGCGCCGCGTCGTCCAGGGTGCCCGCGTTGGCCTGCATCTGGGTCGCCACATCCGGGTAGACCTTGCGCCGCACGATCCCGGCATCCGCCAATACCAGCAGGCCGTTGACGAACATCTCGCTGCAACCGTAAAGGCCACGGGCAAACGGCTCGACGCCGCCTTCGCGGCTGATCAACGGCGCCCACTGGTACACATCCAAGTCGGTGAGCAACAGGCGATAGGCTTCGTTGTCGGCCTGGCGCGCCAGCAAGGCAGCCGTCAGTGCATCGCCCATGGAGCCGATGCCAATCTGCAACGTACCGCCATCACGCACCAGGGTGCTGGCATGCAGGCCGATAAAATGATCCTGAAAGCCCACCGGCATGTTCGGAGTGGAGAACAGCGTGGTGCTGTCTTTTTCATCCAGCAGGTAGTCGAACTCATCCATGCCCAACTCGGCATCGCCAGGCATGTAGGGCAAATCGCTATGGACCTGGCCGACGACCAGGATGGTCTCCCCAGCCGCGCGGCGCTTGGCGATCATGGGCATCAGGTCGAGGGTGATATCCGGGTTGCAGCTCAGGCTCAGGCGGTCGGGATGCTCGCTGCTACTGGCAACCAATTGCGCCACCAAGTTCAGGCCGGCGGCATTGATGTCGCGGGCCGCATGGCTGTAGTTGCTGCTGACGTAATCCTGTTGCGCCGCGGCGCTGTGGAGCAAGCTGCCGGGCTGCATAAAGAATTGCTGCACACGGATATTCCTCGGCAGGCTGCCCTTGTGCAGGTCCGCGAGGAAATCCAACTCGGGGTAGTCGCCAAACACTCGTTCGATGAAAGGTTCGATAAAGCGCTTTTGAAGACCGTCACCCTGCGTAGGACGGCCCAGGCTCAAGGCCGTATAGAGCGTCAGCGCCCGTTCGGGCAATTTTGCGATGCGCCGGTATAGCGCGTTGACGAACAGATTGGGCTTGCCCAGCCCCAGCGGCATGCCCATGTGGATATGCGCCGGCAGGCGCTCCAGTACGTCGTCAACTGCTTGCTCGATTGAACACAACTGCACCATCCGACTGCTCCCGAACATTCCATGAATTAGGGGTTGGACCGAGCTTGCCGGGTCTTTGCTGCAATGAACAGCCTGAATACCAAATCGCGGGCACAAAAAAGCCGCTGGTAAGCGGCATTTTTGACGAAGATCGGCCGATTACAGCCCGGACATCTTCTTGATCGCACCCTTGAGGTCGTCATCCGAACAATCAGCGCAGGTGCCTTTGGGCGGCATGGCGTTGATACCGGTGATGGCCTTGGCCAGGATGCCATCGAGGCCACCTTGATGGTCGGCGCGTTCTTTCCATGCGGCGGTGTCGCCAATTTTTGGCGCACCCAAAAGGCCGCTGCCGTGGCACGCATTACAGTGCTTGGCGATGATCTCATCGGGGGTTTTCGCGCCGCCGCCGCCGGCTGCCACGGCAACTTCCATGCCCTTGCATTCCTGGCCCTGGACGCAAACCTGGCCCACAGGCTCCAGGCGCTTGGCAATGTCATCATTGGTCGCAGCTTGAGCGCTGACAGCCCATAGGGCCAGTACGGTTGCTGGTGCAGCCAGCATTTTCATAATTAGGTTCACGCGTTCACCCTCAATGGTGGCTATTCACGCCTGCGGCCACGGTTTCGCAGGCGGCGAAAGTATAACTGTTAGCCCGCCTGGCCGAAACAACCCTATTAAATAAAGGGAGATTCGGCCTCACGGTGTACAGCTGCGGGAACCTCTGCAACGCTGGCAGGGCGCCTCTATTCTTAAAAGTTCGCGGGTGTGGCTGCGCTGATTAGTCGCGCCGGCACGTCGAACGGATTGCGAAAACGATGAGGCCTGGTGCTTTCAAAGTAGTAGCTATCGCCCGCTTCGAGCACAAAAGTTTCAAGACCGACCACCAATTCCAGGCGCCCTTCCACCAGAATTCCGGTTTCTTCGCCTTCATGGGTGAGCATTTCTTCGCCCGTGTCGGCACCCGGAGGGTAGATTTCATTGAGAAATGCGATGGCCCGGCTTGGGCGCGCCCGCCCCACCAGTTTCATGGTGACGGCACCGTCAGAGATGTCGATCAGCTCATTGGCTTTATAGACGATCTGCGTCGGTATTTCCTGGAGCACTTCTTCGGAGAAGAACTCGACCATGGACATGGGGATACCGCCCAACACCTTGCGCAGGGAGCTGATCGAGGGGCTGACGCTGTTTTTCTCGATCATCGAAATGGTGCTGTTGGTGACGCCCGCACGCTTGGCGAGCTCACGCTGGGAAAGACCTTTGAGTTTACGGATGGATTGCAGTCGTTCGCCGACGTCCAATGCAGGAGCCTCCTAGGATTCAGGCTTTGTTGTAATTGAGCGTTATCATGGCGACAGCGTTCAGTATTTACAACACTTGGGCCTAAATCCCGGTGTGCTCGGTTCGTTGCCGGCGGCTAAGCGCCGCTATAGAGCCTTGGCACTCGGCGCAGATTGCAGAAAATCTGATAGGGGATGGTCTCGGCGGCCACGGCAACATCACTGGCGAGGATGTGCTTGCCCCACAACTCTACGGTGGAACCAAGGCCCGCCTGGGGCAAGTCGGTGAGGTCGACACACAGCATGTCCATGGACACGCGCCCCAGCAGCCGGCTGCGCTGGCCAGCGACCAGCACCGGGGTACCGGTCGGCGCATGACGTGGGTAACCGTCGGCATAACCCATGGCAACCACGCCGATGCGCATCGGCTTGGGCGTGACGAACCTGGCGCCGTAGCCCACCGGCTCACCGGCCGGCAACTCGCGCACGCAGATGACTTTGGACTCCAGGGTCATCACAGGCTGCAAGCGCGCGGCGAGGGCCTGGTCTTCGCCAAAGGGCGTTGCGCCATAAAGCATGATACCGGGGCGCACCCAGTCGCTGGACACGCTTGGCCAGCCCAATACAGACGGTGAGTTGCGCAGGCTGACCTCAGCCGCCAGCCCCTGGCGCGCCGCCTCAAACACCGTTACTTGTTCGTTGCTGCTGACGCAATCGAGCTCATCGGCGCGGGCAAAATGGCTCATCAGCACGATTTTCGCCACTTTGCCACTCGCCAGCAGGCGCTGATACGCCTCCTGGTAATCCTTGGGGTGCAGGCCCACACGGTGCATGCCCGAGTCCAGCTTCAGCCACACTGTCAGCGGCTTGCTCAAACGAGCTTGCTCGATGGCGTCCAACTGCCAAAGCGAATGCACCACGCACCACAAATCCTGCTCGATGATCAGCGGCAACTCGTCGGCTTCGAAAAAACCTTCCAGCAGCAACACCGGCGCACGAATGCCGGCGGCGCGCAGTTCCAGCGCTTCCTCGATGCACGCCACCGCGAACCCGTCGGCTTGCGCCTTCAGTGCCTGGGCCACGGGCACCGCGCCATGGCCGTAGGCATCGGCCTTGATCACGGCGAGGGCCTTGGCCCCGGTGACTTCTCGGGCCAATTGGTAGTTATGGCGCAGGGCTTGGAGATCAATCAGGGCACGGGCTGGACGCATGGCGGCAGGCTTCTAGGCAGCAAAGTCAATAAAAAACCGGTGCCGACCAACAACGCCGGCACCGGGAGAGGGATCGTTGTTAAGGCAGCGCAGCCACGACAGACAGCTCTACCAGAATCTCGGGTTCGCACAGCTTGGCTTGCACAGTGGCGCGGGCCGGGGCGACGCCTTTGGGCAGCCATTTGTCCCATACCGCGTTCATCAAAGCGAAGTCGGCGTCGATGTCCTTCAGGTAGATCGTTACCGACAGCAACCTGGACTTGTCGGTACCCGCAAGGTCCAGCAAGCGCTCGATATTGATCAGGGTTTCACGGGTCTGCTGCTCAATCCCGGCGCTCATGTCGTCGCCAACTTGCCCTGCCAGGTACACGGTACCGCTGTGGACAACGATCTGGCTCATGCGCTCATTGGTGAGCTGGCGCTGGATTGACATGTTGTGCGGACTCCTGGTGGTTGCCATAACGGGAAATATCGAGGCCTGCGGCGCTGATCTGCGGCGTTTTCTTCGCCATCAGGTCGGCCAGCAAGCGACCTGAACCACAGGCCATGGTCCAACCGAGGGTACCGTGGCCTGTATTCAGGAACAGGTTCTTGAACGGCGTGGCACCCACAATCGGTGTACCGTCCGGGGTGGTCGGGCGCAGGCCGGTCCAGAAACTGGCCTGGGCCAGATCGCCGCCCTGAGGATAAAGGTCGTTGACGATCATCTCCAGGGTTTCACGTCGCCGCGGGTTCAGCGACAGGTCAAAACCGGCTATTTCAGCCATGCCACCGACGCGAATACGGTTGTCGAAACGGGTGATCGCGACTTTGTAGGTTTCATCGAGAATGGTCGAGGTCGGCGCCATTGCCGGGTTAGTGATCGGCACAGTCAGCGAATAACCCTTGAGCGGGTACACCGGCGCCTTGATCCCCAATGGCTTGAGCAACTTGGGCGAGTAACTGCCGAGAGCCAGTACATAGCGGTCGGCAGTTTCCAGCTTGCCGTCGATCAGCACACCGTTGATGCGGTCGCCTGCGTAGTCCAGGCGCTGGATGTCTTGTTCGAAGCGGAATTCCACGCCCAATTGTTTGCACATTTCGACCAGGCGCGTGGTGAACATCTGGCAATCGCCCGTCTGGTCGTTGGGCAGGCGCAAGGCACCCGCGAGGATATCGGTGACGCTGGCCAGGGCCGGTTCAACCCGGGCAATGCCGGCTCGGTCGAGCAATTCGAATGGCACGCCGGACTCTTTCAGCACGGCGATGTCCTTGGCGGCGCCATCGAGCTGGGCCTGGGTGCGGAACAGTTGGGTAGTCCCGAGGCTGCGCCCTTCGTAGGCAATGCCGGTCTCGGCGCGCAATTCGTCAAGGCAGTCGCGGCTGTACTCGGACAGGCGCACCATGCGTTCCTTGTTCACCGCGTAGCGGCTAGCCGTGCAGTTGCGCAGCATCTGCGCCATCCACAGGTATTGGTCGATATCGGCGGTGGCCTTGATCGCCAGCGGCGCGTGGCGCTGAAGCAGCCATTTGATGGCCTTGAGCGGCACACCCGGCGCGGCCCATGGCGAGGCGTAGCCAGGGGACACCTGACCGGCATTAGCGAAACTGGTTTCCATGGCAGCGGCAGGCTGACGATCAACCACCACAACGTCGAAGCCGGCCCGCGCCAAATAGTAGGCACTGGTCACCCCAATGACGCCGCTACCCAAGACCAGAACGCGCATTTTTATATCCTCATCGCGGGCTCAGCCGCTGACGTGTGTTATTCGAGCAATGATGGGCGCAGTGTAAAAAACAATCGGCAGTGCATTTCACTATATAAATGCCTATATTTGGCGACAATTCTTGGCAAAAACCCTTTTGACAGAGGCGTATCCCCTATGCGTACCAACACCCAGACCAAGCGGGAGCTGGACAAGATCGACCGCAATATCCTGCGCATCCTGCAAACCGACGGGCGCATCTCGTTCACGGAGCTGGGGGAAAAGGTCGGGCTGTCCACCACGCCCTGCACCGAGCGCGTGCGGCGCCTGGAGCGCGAAGGGATCATCATGGGCTACAACGCACGGCTCAATCCCCAGCATTTGAAGGGAAGTTTGCTGGTATTTGTCGAGATCAGCCTGGATTACAAGTCGGGTGACACCTTTGAAGAATTTCGCCGAGCCGTGCTGAAACTGCCTCACGTGCTGGAATGCCATCTCGTGTCGGGTGATTTCGACTACCTGGTGAAAGCGCGAATCTCGGAGATGGCGTCGTACCGCAAATTGCTGGGCGATATCCTGCTCAAACTCCCCCATGTGCGGGAATCCAAGAGCTATATCGTGATGGAAGAGGTGAAAGAGAGCCTGAACCTGCCGATCCCTGACTGACCCAGTGACACAACACGGTCAAATGTGGGAGCTGGCAAGCCAGCTCCCACAGTTTTAACCGAGTACATCCGCTAGACCAACACCTGCCGGGTACTCGCCATGTACTCATGAATCTGCTTCTCCACCCGCGGATGAATCAGCTCCACTGGCCGCCTGCCATTGGGGCACGGCAAGGTCTTGGTGGTGCCGAACAGGCGACAGATCAGCGGCCGCTCGTCATACACCGTGCAACCCTTGGGCCCCAGGTGTACGCAGTTCAGCGCGTCCATCGCCGCCTCTTGCTCGGCAGCGGTCTTGCGCGGCAGACGCGACATTTCCTCGGGCGAGGTGGTCACCGGCCCACAGCAGTCGTGGCAACCGGGGACGCACTCGAACGAAGGAATCTGGCGACGCAGCGCGCTGATTTTCTGACTGTTGCAACTCATCGAAACCCATACCGAACGGCGAATAGACGTGGATTCTGACGCAAAAAGCCCCGCGCAGACAGCGTCGTGCGACCCCTGTATCCTGCGTCAAATTTTCCAGACAGGGAGGTTCCCCATGACCGCCAGCGCCCGGCACACCGCTTCCTACTACGCCGCCAGCAGCGTCCCGCAACCGGATTACCCGACGCTGACGGGTGAGGTGAACGCCGATGTCTGTGTGATCGGCGGGGGGTTCTCCGGGCTCAACACCGCCCTGGAGTTGGCCGAGCGCGGCTTTCGCGTGGTGTTGCTGGAGGCGCGCAAAATCGGTTGGGGCGCCAGCGGGCGCAATGGCGGCCAGTTGATTCGCGGTGTCGGCCACGGGCTGGATCAGTTCACCCAGGTGATCGGCAGCGACGGCGTGCGCCAGATGAAGCTGATGGGCCTGGAAGCCGTGGAGATCGTGCGCGAGCGTGTGGAGCGCTTCCAGATCCCCTGTGACCTGACCTGGGGCTACTGCGACCTGGCCAACAAACCCCGCGACCTGCAGGGCCTGGCCGAGGATGCCGAAGAGCTGCGCAGCCTGGGCTACCGCCACGAAGTGCGCCTGTTGCAAGCCAGCGAGATGGGCACCGTAATCGGCTCTGATCGCTATGTAGGCGGCATGATCGACATGGGTTCCGGCCATCTGCACCCGCTGAATCTGGCACTGGGTGAGGCTGCCGTTGCCCAGCAGTTGGGCGTGGCGCTGTACGAGCAATCCCAAGTGACCCGTATCGACTATGGCCCTGAGGTCAAGGTGCATACCGCCCAAGGCACTGTGCGCGCCAAGACCCTGGTACTGGCCTGCAACGCCTACCTGAACGGGCTCAACCCGCAACTGAGCGGCAAGGTGTTGCCTGCCGGCAGCTACATCATTGCCACCGAGCCCTTGAGCGAGGCGCAAGCCACCCGCCTGTTACCGCAGAACATGGCCGTGTGTGACCAGCGCGTGACGGTGGATTACTTCCGCCTGTCCGCCGACCGTCGCCTGTTGTTCGGCGGCGCCTGCCACTACTCCGGTCGAGACCCCAAGGACATCGGCGCCTACATGCGACCGAAGATGCTGCAGGTATTCCCCCAATTGGCAGATGTGAAAATCGACTACCAATGGGGCGGCATGATCGGCATCGGCGCCAACCGCCTGCCGCAGATTGGCCGCCTGGCCGATCAACCCAACGTGTATTACGCCCAGGCCTATGCCGGCCATGGCCTCAACGCCACGCACCTGGCGGGCAAGCTGCTGGCCGAGGCCATCAGCGGCCAGCAACAGGGGCGTTTCGATCTGTTCGCCCAAGTGCCACACATCACCTTCCCCGGCGGTAAACACCTGCGTTCGCCGCTGCTGGCACTGGGGATGCTCTGGCACCGCCTCAAAGAACTGCTCTGATCAATCGCGCCAGAAGGGTTTCAAACCCTCACGGCGCGCCTGATCGGCGGTCAGCCCGATGTCGCGTAACTGCTCGCGGCTCAGATCCAGCAGGGCCTTGCGCGTATGGCGACGGCGCCAGAACAGATTCCAGCGGCCAGAAGCCGAGGCAGTGATCACCTGTTCCTGCGCTGCTTCCAGTTCCTGACTGCGTAACGCCAGCCGTACATCGCTCATGCCGCTCATTTGACTGCCCCTCATTGGCCTGTTGCCTTGAGTGATCAGCATGCGTGGGCGGCCAGAACCATTACAGATTCAGCCAACTTTTATTAAATACATACAGATGCTGCCTTTGAGTGGTTGAATCCTGTATTTTTCCCCTATCTGTACTGGTCCCTCGGGAGCGACCACCCATGACCCTTTACGTCAACCTCGCCGAATTGCTCGGCACCCGTATTGAACAGGGCTTCTATCGTCCGGGCGATCGACTGCCCTCGGTGCGGGCCTTGAGTGTGGAACATGGGGTAAGCCTGAGCACCGTGCAGCAGGCGTATCGGTTGCTCGAAGACAACGGCCTGGCGATGCCCAAGCCCAAGTCGGGCTATTTTGTTCCGGTGGGCCGTGAACTGCCGGCACTGCCCGAGATAGGCCGCCCGGCCCAACGACCAGTGGAAATCTCCCAATGGGACCTGGTGCTGGAACTGATTCGTGCGGTGCCGCGCAAAGACGTCATACAGATGGGCCGAGGCATGCCGGATGTATTGTCGCCTACCTTGAAGCCGTTGCTGCGTAGCCTCGCCCGTGTCAGCCGGCGCCAAGACCTGCCGGGGCTGTATTACGACAATATCCTTGGCTGTATGGAACTGCGTGAGCAAATCGCCCGGCTGTCATTGGACTCCGGCTGCCAACTGAGCGCCGAAGACATCGTGATCACCACCGGTTGCCACGAAGCCCTCTCCGCCAGCATTCACGCGATTTGTGAGCCCGGCGATATCGTCGCGGTGGATTCGCCCAGCTTCCACGGCGCCATGCAGACCCTCAAGGGCCTGGGCATGAAAGCCCTGGAAATCCCTACCGACCCGCTCACCGGCATCAGCCTGGAGGCCTTGGAACTGGCGCTGGAACAGTGGCCGATCAAAGTCATCCAGCTCACCCCAAACTGCAACAACCCCTTGGGCTACATCATGCCGGAAGCCCGTAAACGCGCCTTGCTGACCCTGGCCCAGCGCTTTGACGTGGCGATTATCGAAGACGATGTGTATGGCGAGTTGGCCTACAGCTACCCACGCCCGCGCACCATCAAATCCTTCGATGAAGACGGCCGTGTGCTGCTGTGCAGCTCGTTCTCCAAAACCCTGGCGCCCGGCCTGCGCATTGGTTGGGTCGCACCGGGACGCTATCTGGAGCGGGTGCTGCACATGAAATACATCAGCACCGGCTCTACGGCCACGCAGCCGCAGATTGCCATTGCCGAATTCCTCAAAGGCGGT
Organism: Pseudomonas sp. NBRC 111138; assembly: GCF_001320835.1. Classification (NCBI taxonomy): domain Bacteria; kingdom Pseudomonadati; phylum Pseudomonadota; class Gammaproteobacteria; order Pseudomonadales; family Pseudomonadaceae; genus Pseudomonas; species Pseudomonas sp. NBRC 111138. The sequence goes on from NZ_BCBO01000078.1 coordinate 12,720, forward strand.
CATTTCGAGCCTCATTTACGTAGGATGCGTACCCAATACCAGCGTAATCGCGACTTGATGCTCGATTGGGTCAGCCGTTATTTCCCCGCTGGCACGCGCGCCAGCCGGCCCCAAGGCAGCTTCATGCTATGGATTGAGCTGCCGGAGGGCTTCGACACCTTGAAGCTCAACCGCGTGCTGGTGGAACAAGGTGTACAGGTGGCGGTAGGCAGCATCTTCTCCGCCTCCGGCAAGTACCGTAACTGCTTGCGCATGAACTACGCTGCCAAGCCAACGACGCAGATTGAAGAGGCCGTGCGCAAGGTAGGTGCCGCTGCACGCAAAATGCTGCAAGAGACGGCGGACTGACCTTTCCCGAGCAAATGCCGTCATATGCCACAACCGCCCTGACCTGGAAGCAGTTTCCTTGATGATTCGACGGCTTTTACCGTTTTGCCTGCTGGCCGCCCTGGCCCTGGGCGGCTGCGCCACGGTCGACACCCCGCGCATCCCCAGCGATGCCCTGCCGGCGAAGGACTCCTCGTTCGGTCGCTCGATCCAGGCCCAGGCCGCCCCCTACCAAGGACGCTCGGGCTTCCGCTTGCTGCCCAACAGCAGTGAAGCCTTCATGGCACGTGCCGAGTTGATCCGCAACGCCCAGACCAGCCTCGACTTGCAGTACTACATCGTGCACGACGGCATCAGTACACGCATGCTTGTGGACGAACTGCTCAAGGCCGCCGACCGCGGGGTGCGCGTGCGGATTTTGCTGGACGACACCACCAGCGATGGCCTCGACCAGATCATCGCCACCCTCGCCGCCCATCCCAAGGTGCATATACGCCTGTTCAACCCGCTGCATCTGGGCCGTAGCACCGGCGTCACGCGCGCCATGGGCCGTGTATTCAACCTGTCACTGCAACACCGGCGCATGCATAACAAGCTGTGGCTGGCCGATAACAGCGTGGCCATCGTTGGCGGGCGCAATCTGGGCGACGAGTATTTCGACGCCGAACCGAACCTGAATTTTACCGACATCGACATGCTCAGCGTCGGGCCGGTGGCCGAGCAATTGGGTCACAGCTTCGACCAGTACTGGAACAGCGCCTTGAGCAAGCCTATCGATGACTTCGTCTCGAACAAACCCTCCAAGGTCGGCCTCGCCGTCGCCCGCGGGCGCCTTGAAGCCTCCCTGGCTCAATCCCGTCAGCAGAACCACGCGCTGTATAACCGCCTGCGCACGTACCAGACCCAGCCCCGCATGGACCTCTGGCGCCGCGAGTTGATCTGGGCCTGGAACCAGGCGCTGTGGGACGCGCCGAGCAAGGTACTGGCCAAGGCCGACCCCGACCCCCGACTGTTGCTGACCACTCAGCTGGCGCCAGAGCTGGCGGGTGTCAGCCATGAGCTGATCATGATTTCGGCTTACTTCGTACCGGGCCAACCTGGGCTGGTCTACCTCACAGGGCGTGCCGATGCGGGTGTTTCGGTGCGCCTGCTGACCAACGCCCTCGAAGCCACCGACGTACCGGCCGTGCACGGCGGTTATGCGCCCTATCGCAAGGCGCTGCTGGAGCACGGGGTAAAGCTCTATGAGCTGCGCCGGCAGCCGGGCGACCCCAGCGCAAGTAGCGGCCCGCACCTGTTTCGGCATGGCAGCTGGCGCGGCTCGGACTCCAGCCTGCACAGCAAGGCGATGATCTTCGACCGAGAAAAGTCGTTTATCGGCTCATTCAATTTCGACCCGCGCTCAGTGCTGTGGAACACCGAAGTCGGCGTACTGGTGGACAGTCCCGAGCTGGCTGAACACGTGCGCAACCTGGCGCTGGAAGGCATGGCGCCGGCGTTGAGCTATGAGGCCAAACTGCAGGACGGCCAGGTGGTGTGGGTGACAGAAGACAACGGCCAGATGCACACCCTGACCCGCGAACCGGGCAGTTGGTGGCGACGGTTCAATGCCTGGTTCGCCACCAGTGTTGGCCTGGAACGCATGCTCTAAAACCCCTGCGGATCACCTGTGGGAGCCGGGCTTGCCCGCGATAACGGTGTGCCAGACAACAAATAAGCTGGCTGACAAACCGTCATCGCAGGCAAGCCAGCTCCCACATTGGCCGCGTTAAAGGTCAGGCCGGCTGCGTAGCGCCGAAAGCCCCCTGGCGCAGCAACAGCACCACCAAACCCAGCGCCCCGGCGGCCATCAGCAGCGGTAGCGCATGCCCGCTGATCCACTGGCTGCCCGCTCCTGCCACCAGCGGCCCGATCAGGCAGCCAATGCCCCACAGCTGCGCCACGTGAGCGTTGGCACGCACCAACGCATCGTCGCGGTAGCGCTCGCCAATCAAAATCAGCGACAAGGTGAACAACCCGCCGGCACTGGCGCCGAACAGCACCCACACCGGCCAGATCAGCAAGGTGTGCATCAATAACGGCACCGCCAGGCTCGACGCCAGCAACAGCAGTGCACAGGCCAGAAACAGAGTGCGTCGCGGCAGATAGTCGGCCAGCGCGCCAATGGGCAATTGCAGCAACGCATCGCCCACCACCACCGTGCTGACCATCGCCAAGGCGATCTCGGCAGTAAAACCCTGTTGCAGGCAGTACACCGGCAACAGCGTCAGGATCATCGCTTCAAACGCAGCAAACAACGCCACGGCCCAGGCAATCGCCGGCAGGCCCAGGCAAAAGCGCCACAGGTCGCCAAAGGTCACGCTGAACGAATCCGCCGTCGGCGCGCCGGTACGTCCCAGCAACAGCAGCGGCGCCAGCACCAAAAGGCCCGCGCCGACCCAGAAGCCGTAGTCATGGTCGGTGCCAATCAGGCCCAACAGCAACGGCCCCGACAGCTGGCTCAAGGCATAGCTGCAGCCATACAGCGCCACCAGGCGGCCACGCCACTGCTCGACCACCAATTGGTTGATCCAGCTTTCACCCAGGATAAATACGATGGTCAGGATCACCCCGATCATCAGCCTGAGCACCAGCCACACCGGGTAGCTGGGCAGGATCGCCAGCAAGCCGATGGACACCGCACCGGCCCACAGGCACAGGCGCATCAGGTTGGCAGTGCCGAGCCAGGACGCCATGCGGCTGGAGACCTTGGCACCTAGCAGTACGCCGAATGCCGGCATCGCCGCCATCACGCCAATAGCGAAACTGCCATAACCCCAGCCTTCAAGACGCAGGGATACCAACGGCATGCTGACACCCAGAGCCAGGCCAACGCTGAGTACCGACGCCAGCACGGCGAAATAAGTCGCCCAACGCATTGCCACGCTCCTGTGGATAATTCTGCTTCGCAAAACGACTGTAGGAGCGAGCTTGCTCGCGAAAAACGTTAACGATGACGCGTTCATGCTGGATAAACGCGGCGCCTTCAGGTTCTTCGCGAGCAAGCTCGCTCCTACAGGGGGATCAGCAGTGTTGCTTAGAGCTTGATCCAGGTCGCCTTCAGCTCGGTGTACTTGTCGAATGCATGCAGCGACTTGTCGCGGCCATTACCCGACTGCTTGAAACCACCGAACGGTGCAGTCATGTCGCCGCCGTCGTACTGGTTAACCCACACGCTGCCGGCGCGCAGAGCCTTGGCCGTCAGGTGTGCCTTGGAGATGTCCGCCGTCCACACCGCCGCAGCCAGGCCGTATTGGGTGTCGTTGGCGATGGCGATGGCTTCTTCGGCGCTGTCGAAAGTGATCACCGAAAGGACGGGGCCAAAGATCTCTTCCTGGGCGATCTTCATGGCATTGGTCACGCCGTCGAAAATCGTCGGCTCGACGTAGGTGCCGCCGGACTCTTCCAGGGTGCGTTTGCCACCCGCGACCAGCTTGGCGCCATCGGCGTGGCCAGCTTCAATGTACGAAAGCACGGTGTTCATCTGCTGCGTATCCACCAATGCACCCACAGTGGTGGCTGGGTCCAGTGGGTTGCCGGGTTTCCAGCCCTTGAGGGCCTCGATCACCAGCGGCAGGAAGGTGTCCTTGATCGAACGCTCGACCAGCAGCCGCGAGCCGGCGGTGCAGACTTCGCCCTGGTTGAAGGCAATGGCGCTGGCGGCGGATTCGGCCGCCGCTTGCAGGTTCGGCGCGTCGGCAAACACGATGTTCGGGCTCTTGCCGCCAGCCTCCAGCCATACACGCTTCATGTTCGATTCGCCGGAGCGGATCAACAGTTGCTTGGCGATCTTGGTCGAGCCCGTGAACACCAGGGTATCGACGTCCATATGCACCGCCAGCGCATTACCTACCGTGTGGCCATAGCCAGGCAGCACGTTGAACACGCCTTTTGGAATACCAGCCTCAACGGCCAACGCGGCGATGCGGATGGCGGTGAGCGGGGATTTTTCGGACGGCTTCAGGATGACAGAGTTGCCGGTAGACAGCGCCGGGCCGAGTTTCCAGCAGGCCATCATCAACGGGAAGTTCCACGGCACGATGGCGCCAACGACGCCGACGGGCTCGCGGGTCACCAGGCCCAGTTGATCGTGGGGCGTGGCGGCGACTTCATCGTAGATCTTGTCGATCGCCTCGCCGCTCCAGCTCAGGGCTTGCGCCGCGCCGGGGACGTCGATGTTCAGGGAATCGCTGATGGGTTTGCCCATGTCCAGGGTTTCGAGCAGCGCCAGCTCTTCGGCGTTAGCCTTGAGCAGCGCGGCGAAACGGATCATGACTGACTTGCGCTTGGCCGGCGCCAGGCGCGACCACACACCGGAATTGAAGGTGGCACGCGCATTTTCCACGGCGCGCTGGGCGTCGCTGGCATCACAGCTGGCGACAGTGGCCAGCAAGCGCCCATCCACCGGGCTGATGCATTCGAAGGTATCACCGGAAACGGCGGCGGTGTATTCGCCATTGATATAGGCGCGGCCTTCGATTTTCAGAGCCTTGGCGCGTTGTTCCCAGTCGGCACGGGTCAGGGTGGTCATGCGAGTGTCCTCCTCTTATTGAATACAAGGGCCTGGGAGGTTTATCCCGGCGCCATCACGAATGCTTGCCCGGCCAGCCTGCTGTTCGGCTCAAGGCAGCTGCCACCCTAAACCAGCGGCTGGGGATGTTTCAATATATTTGACAGAACGGCGGCAAACGCCCTTGCGATGTTCATTTTAATAAACATAGACTTTGGGCTCTCCAACCGCAGGCCAGACGGGAAATGCACATGAGCATCCAGGACATCGTCGATTTCAGCCAAGCCAACACCGCCCCCGAACGCTACCGCCCTGCCGCCGAGAAAATCCTCAAGGGCGACCCCGAACAGACACTCTACAACCACTACAACAGCCCATGCGGCCAGATGAACGCGGGCGTCTGGGAAGGTGAAGTGGGCCAGTGGAAGGTCAATTACACCGAGCATGAGTACTGCGAGATCGTGCAAGGCGTGTCGGTGTTGCGCGATGCCGAGGGGAATGCCAAGACACTGCGGGCCGGCGACCGCTTTGTGATCCCTGCCGGTTTCAGTGGTACCTGGGAAGTGCTGGAAGCGTGCCGCAAGATCTACGTGGTGTTTGAAGAGAAAGCCTGATCATTGGTTGATCGACAACGGGACGCTGAGCGTCCGAGACGGCATTCCCACGCAGAGCGTGGGAACGATCAGCAGAGCGTGGGAACGATCAGGCAAAAAAAAGCCCGCATCGTGAGATACGGGCTTTTTTTCACAAGGAAGAAAATCAATTACTTGATTTTGCCTTCTTTGTAGATCACGTGCTTGCGAACGCGCGGGTCGAACATTTTCTTTTCGAGCTTGTCCGGGGTAGTACGCTTGTTCTTGTCGGTAGTGTAGAAGTGACCAGTACCGGCGCTAGAGATCATTCGAATCAATTCACGCATGATAGAGCTCCTTAGATCTTGCCAGCGGCGCGGATTTCGGCCAGCACGACAGTGATGCCACGCTTGTCGATAATACGCATGCCTTTAGCAGATACACGCAGGCGAACAAAACGTTTCTCTTCTTCAACCCAGAAGCGGTGATGCTGCAGGTTCGGCAGGAAACGACGACGGGTTTTGTTATTTGCGTGGGAAATGTTATTCCCAGTCACCGGACCCTTACCGGTAACTTGACAGACTCTCGACATGCCTCAGCCCTCTAAAACCACATGCCCAACCCGGCATGGGTTGGCCGCTTAATCTCTCAGTCATTTGGCGCCAGGCGCCGCGTTTCTTTAGGGTCTTACCGGCTACACCTACAGTGAAGGAACCGGGCCCCTAGAAAAGAGCGCTGCTTTATACCAGAAAGACCCCAGTGCAACAACAACCTGTGTACTTTTAGCAGCGTAAATCTTGGCCACAAGTGCCTGAACCGCTGCCAGGAGGGGCCGCTGTAACAGCCGACCGCTCGTCGCACAGAATGATTTACAACGTCTGCGGTCACAGGGAAGTGCACGGCGAAACACGCTGAGGCGCCATCAAAACAGCATTTTGGCCAAAAGCACAGGCAAAAATGGGCTAGTCATTTATCAATCAGACCTCTACGGTAGGCTTTTTCCAGACTGCACTCGCAGATGGGCCTTCGATCTGCACAGGAAACCGAATATGCGCCTCGCTGCCCTACCGCTATTGCTTGCCCCTCTCTTTATTGCGCCGATGGCCGTTGCGGCCACCAACTTGAGCGTATGCACCGAGGCCAGCCCCGAAGGGTTCGATGTGGTGCAGTACAACTCACTGACCACCACCAACGCCTCGGCCGACGTGCTGATGAACCGTTTGGTAGAATTCGACGCGGCCAGTGGCAAGTTGGTACCGAGCCTTGCAGATAGCTGGGAAGTGTCGCCCGATGGGCTGACGTACACCTTCAAACTGCACCCCGATGTGAAATTCCATCGCACCAGCTATTTCAGCCCAAGCCGCACCCTGACGGCCGAAGATGTACGCTTCAGCTTCGAGCGCATGCTCGACCCGGCCAACCCGTGGCACAAGATCGCCCAGAGCGGCTTTCCTCACGCCCAGTCCCTGCAATTGCCGGCACTGGTCAAGAAAATCGACGCCCTTGACCCACTGACCGTACGCTTCACCCTCGACCATGCCGATTCCACCTTCCTCCCAGCACTGAGCATGGGCTTTGCGTCGATCTATCCGGCTGAATATGCCGATAAATTGCTCAAGGCCGGCACACCCGAGAAGCTCAACAGCCAGCCAATCGGCACCGGCCCGTTTGTGTTCGTGCGTTTCCAGAAAGATGCCGTGGTGCGTTACAAGGCCAACCCGGACTACTTCGCCGGCAAACCGGCGGTGGACAACCTGATTTTCGCCATCACCCCGGACGCCAACGTACGCCTGCAGAAGCTGCACCGCGATGAATGCCAGATCGCCCTGTCACCCAAGCCCCTGGATGTGGGCGAGGCCGAAAAAGACGCGGCGCTGAAGGTGGAAGAAACCGCCGCCTTCATGACCGCGTTCGTCGCCATCAACAGCCAGCACCCACCGCTGGACAAGCCCGAAGTGCGCCAGGCGATCAACCTGGCCTTTGATAAGGGCAGCTACCTCAAGGCCGTGTTCGAAGGCACCGCCGAAGCGGCCAACGGTGTCTACCCGCCGAACACCTGGAGCTATGCCAAAGAGTTGCCAGGCTACCCGCAGGACCTCGCCAAAGCCAAGGCCTTGCTGGGCCGCGCCGGGCTCAAGGACGGTTTCAAAACCACGATATGGACCCGCCCTACCGGCAGCCTGCTGAACCCCAACCCGAACCTCGGCGCCCAACTGTTGCAGGCCGACCTGGCCAAGGTTGGCATCCAGGCCGAGATTCGCGTGATCGAATGGGGCGAGTTGATCCGCCGCGCCAAGGCCGGCGAGCACGACTTGCTGTTCATGGGCTGGGCTGGGGACAACGGCGACCCGGATAACTTCCTGACGCCGCAGTTCTCCTGCGCCGCGGTGAAGTCCGGCACCAACTTTGCCCGCTATTGCGACCCCACCCTGGATAAGTTGATCAGTGCGGGCAAAACCACCAGTGAGCAAGGTGTGCGCAGCAAGCTGTATCAGCAGGCCCAGGCGCAGATCCAGCAACAGGCGCTGTGGCTGCCACTGGCGCATCCGACGGCGTTTGCCTTGACCCGCAAGAACATCCAGGGGTACCAGGTAAGCCCGTTCGGGCGCCAGGACTATTCGAAAGTCAGCCTCAAGCCCTAAGGCACAACCCCCCACCTGTAGGAGCGAGCTTGCTCGCGAAAATCGTCAACGATGACGCGGAAAAACCTGACACCCCGCGGGGCCCTCTGGTTTTTCGCGAGCAAGCTCGCTCCTACAGAGGCAGGGCCGTTACAGCCAACCGTATTCAGCCATCGACAGCGGGTCACCATCGCCCACGATGATGTGGTCCAGCACCCGCACATCCACCACGTCCAGCGCCTTTTGCAGCAGCTTGGTCAATTTTCGATCAGCCGCGCTGGGCTCCGTGCTTCCCGACGGATGGTTATGACACAGGATCAATGCCGCCGAGTTGTACGCCAAGGCGCGCTTGACCACCTGTCGCGGGTAGACAATCGCAGCGTCGATCGTGCCTTGGGACATGACCTCGAACCCTAGCACCCGATGCTTGGAGTCCAGGAACAGGCAGCCGAAGATCTCATGGGGCTCATGGCGCAGCAGTGCCTTGAGGTACTCACGCACGGCCAGCGGGTTTTCCAGCACAGAGTCAGTCCGCAAGCGCTCGGCCAGGTGGCGCCGGGACATCTCCAACACCGCCTGCAACTGGGCAAACTTCGCCGGCCCCAGCCCCAGATGCTGGCTGAACAACGTCTGGCTGGCCTCCAGTAACGGGCGCAGGCCACCGAATTGCGCCAACAGATGGCGCGCCAGATCCACCGCACTTCGGCCGGCCACCCCCGTACGCAGGAAGATCGCCAACAGCTCGGCATCGGACAGGCTCGCCGCGCCGCCTTCCAATAACTTCTCCCGTGGACGCTCTGCCACGGGCCAATCACGAATACTCATCCCACCTCCCTGTATCTGCTCCGCTGTTGCCCGGCGGGCGCTGTGTTATCGTAGGGCCCTCTTTTTTGCCTGCGATTTCACCTGGGGAGGGGTCATCGCAGGTGTCATTGAACTGGCATCACTGAACTGGAAAGGCAAACCAATGCAGCGTCTGTATCGGAAACGCATCGTTCTCGGCGTCGGCGGCGGCATTGCCGCCTACAAGAGCGCAGAGTTGGTTCGCAGGCTCCTGGACCAGGGCGCCGAAGTGCGCGTGGTCATGACCCGTGGTGGCAGTGAGTTCATCACCCCGCTGACCATGCAAGCGTTGTCCGGCCACCCGGTTCACCTCGACCTGCTGGACCCGGCCGCAGAAGCCGCCATGGGCCATATCGAACTGGCCAAATGGGCCGACCTGGTGCTGATAGCCCCGGCCACTGCCGACCTGATCGCCCGCCTGGCCCAGGGCATTGCCGATGACCTGCTCACCACCCTGGTATTGGCCACCGACGCCACCGTCGCTATCGCACCGGCCATGAACCAGGCCATGTGGCGCGATCCGGCCACCCAGGCCAATACCCAACTCCTGCAAACCCGCGGCCTCAAGGTGTTCGGCCCGGCTTCCGGCAGCCAGGCCTGCGGCGACGTCGGCCTGGGCCGCATGCTCGAAGCCACCGACCTGGCGCAGTGCGCCGCCGAGTGCTTCCAGCATCTGGCCCTGACCGGCAAGCACGTGCTGATCACCGCCGGCCCGACCCAGGAAAACATCGACCCGGTGCGCTACATCACCAACCATAGCTCAGGAAAAATGGGCTTCGCGTTGGCAGAAGCTGCGGTCGAGGCAGGCGCACGGGTCACACTGATAACCGGCCCGGTACATTTGCCGACCCCTGATCGCGTTACGCGTATCGACGTAGTCAGCGCCCGGGACATGTTGGCGGCCTGCGAAGCCGCCATTCCCTGCGACCTGTTTATCGCCTCGGCAGCGGTTGCGGATTACCGACCCGAGGTCGTGGCCCCGCAGAAGCTCAAGAAAGACCCTACGAGCGGCGACGGCCTGCTCCTGCAAATGGTGCGTAACCCGGACATCCTGGCCACCATCGCTACCCGTGCGGACCGTCCGTTCAGCGTCGGCTTCGCAGCCGAGACCGAGCACCTGCTGGACTACGCCGCACGCAAACTGAAAGACAAAAACCTCGACCTGATCGTTGCCAATGATGTCGCCAACCCGAGCATCGGCTTCAACAGCGAGGAAAATGCGTGCAGCGTGATCGACCGTGAATTGCACGCCACCCTTTTCGCCCAGACCAGCAAGGGCAAGATTGCCCGCCAACTGATCTCTTTTATCGCCCAACGGCTGAACCAGGTTTAATGTCCATGCATGCTTTACAAGCCAAGATCCTCGACCCACGCCTCGGCAACGACTTTCCCCTGCCGGCCTACGCCACACCGGGCTCCGCCGGCCTGGACCTGCGCGCCATGCTCAAGCAAGACACCGTCCTTGAGCCGGGCCAGACCATCCTGATTCCCACGGGCTTGTCGATCTATGTCGGCGATCCTGGCCTGGCGGCGCTGATCCTGCCGCGCTCCGGCTTGGGCCATAAACATGGCATCGTGCTAGGCAACCTGGTCGGCCTGATCGATTCCGACTACCAGGGCGAGTTGATGGTGTCGTGCTGGAACCGTGGCCAGACTGCTTTCAACATCGCCGTCGGCGAGCGCATCGCCCAACTGGTACTGGTGCCGGTGGTGCAGGCGCATTTCGAATTGGTGCAGGAATTCGACGAAACCCAACGTGGTGCAGGCGGTTTTGGGCATTCCGGCAGTCACTGACTAAGCTGAACGTGGCCGGGCGCAATCGACCGGCCACACACCGCCGCCCGGCCTTTCAGGATAAAGAATGCGCGGAAATGATCATCGAGATTTCTATAATGAAATCAAAGGATTAGGTAAAAATAATGCCGAGGCCGAAGCGCCGATGGCATTTTTACACCACGAACTCTCTGCCGAAAACGCCGTCATACCCTTCAGTTTGAGCCTGCCGGCCAGCCACATCAGGCCCGCCTTGCCCCCTTTCAGATGGAGTTTCCCCCGCGATGAGTACCGCAGCCCGCGTAGCCCCGACCTTTCCCGACAGCATTTTTCGCGCCTATGACATCCGTGGTGTGGTCCCCAAGACCCTGACCGCCGAAACCGCCTACTGGATCGGCCGCGCCATCGGCTCCCAGAGCCTGGCCCAAGGCGAACCCAACGTCTCGGTAGGCCGTGACGGCCGCTTGTCCGGCCCGGAGTTGGTCGAGCAACTGATCCAGGGCCTGGCTGACAGCGGCTGCCATGTCAGCGACGTCGGCTTGGTGCCAACCCCCGCGCTGTACTACGCCGCCAACGTACTGGCGGGCAAATCCGGGGTCATGCTCACCGGCAGCCACAATCCGTCGGATTACAACGGCTTCAAGATCGTCATCGCTGGCGACACCCTCGCCAATGAACAGATCCAGGCCCTGCACACCCGCCTGAAGACCAACGACTTGACCAGCGGCACCGGCAGCATCACCAAGGTCGATATCCTCCAGCGCTACTCCGATGAAATCACTCGCGACGTCAAGCTCGCCCGCCGCTTGAAAGTCGTGGTGGACTGCGGCAACGGCGCAGCGGGTGTGATTGCCCCGCAATTGCTCGAAGCCCTGAACTGCGAAGTGATCCCACTGTTCTGCGAAGTGGACGGCAACTTCCCCAACCATCACCCGGACCCAGGCAAGCCGGAAAACCTGGTAGACCTGATTGCCAAGGTCAAGGAAGTGGGCGCCGACGTCGGCCTGGCCTTCGATGGCGACGGCGACCGTGTGGGCGTGGTGACCGAAACCGGCGAGATCGTGTTCCCGGACCGCCTGTTGATGCTGTTTGCTCGAGACGTGGTTGCGCGCAATGCCAACGCCGAGATCATCTTCGATGTGAAATGCACTCGTCGCCTGACGCCATTGATCAAGGAATACGGTGGTCGCCCGCTAATGTGGAAGACCGGTCACTCGTTGATCAAAAAGAAAATGAAGGAAACCGGCGCGCTGTTGGCCGGTGAAATGAGCGGTCACGTGTTCTTCAAAGAACGTTGGTTCGGGTTTGACGATGGTATCTACAGTGCCGCTCGCCTGCTGGAGATCCTCAGCAAGGAGAAATCCACGGCCGAAGAGCTGTTTCAGACCTTCCCGAATGATATTTCTACGCCAGAGATCAATATCCATGTGACCGAGGAGAGCAAATTCAGCATCATTGACGCATTGCACGATGCGCAATGGGGTGAAGGCGCCAACCTGACCACCATTGATGGTGTGCGAGTCGATTACGCCAAAGGCTGGGGCCTGGTTCGCGCGTCCAACACCACACCGGTGCTGGTCCTGCGTTTCGAGGCGGATACCGAGGCTGAGTTGCAGCGCATCAAGGACGTGTTCCACGCCCAGTTGAAACGTGTTGCCCCTGATCTCCAATTACCGTTCTGATTTTTGCCCGGAGCCCTGAATGACCCTCGAACGCGAAGCCGCTGCCAACACCGCCAAGGTCCTGTCCGAAGCGTTGCCTTACATTCGACGCTACGTCGGCAAGACGCTGGTGATCAAGTACGGCGGCAATGCCATGGAAAGCGATGAGCTGAAAACCGGCTTTGCCCGCGACATCGTGCTGATGAAGGCTGTGGGGATCAACCCCGTGGTCGTCCACGGCGGCGGCCCGCAAATTGGCGACCTGCTCAAGCGTTTGTCGATCGAGAGTCACTTCATCGATGGCATGCGTGTCACTGACGCGCAAACCATGGACGTGGTGGAAATGGTCCTCGGCGGCCAGGTCAACAAAGACATCGTCAACCTGATCAACCGCCACGGCGGCAGCGCCATCGGACTGACCGGCAAGGATGCGGAACTGATCCGCGCCAAGAAACTGACCGTGACCCGCAAGACGCCGGAGATGACCCAGCCGGAAATCATCGACATCGGCCAGGTGGGCGAAGTCATCGGCATCAACACCGATTTGCTCAACCTGCTGGTCAAGGGCGACTTCATCCCGGTAATTGCGCCGATCGGCGTGGGTGCTAATGGCGAGTCCTATAACATCAACGCCGATCTGGTAGCCGGTAAGGTGGCGGAAGCATTGAAGGCTGAAAAGCTGATGCTGCTGACCAACATCGCCGGCCTGATGGACAAGGAAGGCAAGGTACTGACCGGCTTGACTACCCAGCAGGTAGACGACCTGATCGCCGACGGCACCATCTACGGCGGCATGTTGCCGAAGATCCGTTGCGCACTGGAAGCCGTGCAGGGCGGCGTCGGCAGCTCGCTGATCCTGGATGGCCGCGTGCCAAATGCAATCCTGTTGGAAATCTTCACCGATACCGGTGTCGGTACGTTGATCAGTAACCGCAAGCGCCCTTGATCGCTGCAAAGAAAAAGGCCCCGCTCAATTGAATTGAGCGGGGCCTTTGTTTGTACACAGTTCAAATGTGGGAGCTGGCTTGCCTGCGATGACGACAGTACATGCAAAAATGCACCGCCAGACACACCGCTATCGCGGGCAAGCCCGCTCCCACAGGATTCAGTGTCAGACGCCGAACTGCTCGCGGTATGCACGCACAGCCGGCAAATGTTGCTTGAGCTGCGGGTCGTCTTCCAGGAACTGCAATACCTGGTTCAACGACACGATGCTCACCACCGGAATGCCGAAGTCACGCTCCACTTCCTGGATCGCCGACAATTCACCGTTGCCACGCTCCTGGCGGTTCAAGGCGATCAGCACACCGGCAGCCTTGGCGCCGTCCTGGGAAGCGATGATCTGCATCACTTCACGGATAGCAGTACCCGCGGTGATCACGTCATCGATGATCAGCACATCGCCGGTCAATGGCGCGCCGACCAGGCTGCCACCTTCACCATGGGCCTTGGCTTCCTTACGGTTGAAACACCACGGCAAGTCCTGCCCGTGATGCTCCGCCAGGGCTATCGCCGTCGCCGCTGCCAGGGGAATACCCTTGTAGGCCGGGCCAAAGAGTACGTCGAAGGAAATACCGCTCTCAACGATGGCTGCCGCATAGAAACGGCCCAGCTGAGCCAGGGCCGAACCTGAGTTGAACAGGCCCGCATTGAAGAAGTACGGGCTGGTGCGCCCGGACTTGAGGGTGAACTCACCGAAGCGTAAAACGCCGCGATCGATGGCAAAACGAATGAAATCGCGCTGATACGCCTGCATGAAAAAAGCCTCAGATACCACGGATTTAGCTAATTGGGTGGACGGCGTGTATCATACACGCACGCGATTTTTGGGGCCATTTATGCGGATCATCAGTGTGAACGTTAATGGTATTCAGGCTGCAGTCGAGCGTGGTTTGCTCAGTTGGCTGCAAGCACAGAATGCCGACGTCATCTGCCTGCAGGACACCCGTGCCTCCGCCTTTGAACTGGACGACCCAGCCTTCCAACTGGATGGCTACTTCCTTTATGCCTGCGATGCCGAAGTGCCCACCCAAGGTGGCGTGGCTTTGTACTCGCGGTTGCAACCCAAGGCGGTCATCAGCGGCCTCGGCTTCGAGACAGCCGACCGCTACGGGCGTTACCTGCAAGCCGATTTCGACAAGGTCAGCATCGCGACCTTGCTGCTTCCTTCCGGGCAAAACGGCGATGAAGACTTGAACCAGAAATTCAAGCTAATGGACGATTTCGCCCGTTACCTGGATAAACAGCGACGCAAACGTCGCGAGTACATTTATTGTGGCTCGCTGTACGTGGCGCAACAGAAGCTGGATATCAAGAACTGGCGCGACAGCCAGCAATCCCCGGGCTTCCTGGCGCCAGAACGCGCCTGGATGGACGAGATTGTCGGCAACATGGGCTATGTCGATGCCCTGCGTGAAGTCAGCCGCGAAGGCGACCAGTACAGCTGGTGGCCAGATAACGAACAGGCTGAGATGCTCAACCTGGGCTGGCGTTTCGACTACCAGCTGCTGACCCCAGGTCTGCGCCGGTTCGTACGCAGTGCACGCCTGCCGCGCCAGCCGCGCTTCTCGCAGCACGCGCCGCTGATTGTGGACTACGACTGGACATTGACCATCTGAGGTCTTTTTCCAGGTACAAAAAAACCGACAGTGATGTCGGTTTTTTTGTGGCCGCCCGGTTACTTGACCAGGCGCCAGGTCCACGGATAGCGATAGGCAATGCCTTTGTTGGCCTTGATACCGGCGATGATCGTCAGTATCAACGCACCAATCACCAGCACGGTCATCAGCAAGAAGCCAACGACCACGAAGCCCAGCAACAGGCACACCAGCCAGGCGATCGCCACGGTGATCTGGAAATTCAGCGCCTCCTTGCCCTGGTCATCGATGAGCGGGTCCATGTCCTTCTTGAACTGCCACAGGATCAACGGCCCCAGCAAGCTGCCGAAGGGGAATACCAACCCCAGGAATGCCGCAAAATGACACAACATTGCCCACTGGCGTACTTCCTTGGACGGTGCCGGAACCGGCAACTGGCTGTCATTCATGGCGTTTCTCCTTGGGCCGGCTCAGTCAGCCAGCGCGGCGTTCTGCAATTCAAAGATTTCGGTCATGCCTTTCTGGGCCAAGGCCAGCATGGCGTTCAGCTCAGCCGGCTGGAATGGCGCGCCTTCGGCAGTGCCCTGCACTTCGATGAAACCACCGGTGCTGGTCATGACCACGTTGAGGTCGGTCTCGGCGGCCGAGTCTTCCAGGTAGTCCAGGTCCAGCACAGGCTCGCCCTGGTACATGCCAACAGACACAGCGGCGATCATCTGCTTGAGCGGGTCACCCGCTTTCAGGCCGCCACGCTTCTTGATGACTTTCAAAGCGTCGACCAGGGCCACCATGGCGCCGGTGATGGACGCCGTGCGGGTACCGCCGTCAGCCTGGATCACGTCGCAGTCGACGTAGAGGGTGACGTCACCCAGCTTGGACATATCCAGGGCGGCACGCAGGGAGCGGCCGATCAGGCGCTGGATTTCCAGGGTACGCCCGCCTTGCTTGCCACGGCTGGCTTCACGCTGGTTACGCTCGCCAGTGGCGCGCGGCAGCATGCCGTATTCAGCGGTCAACCAACCCTGGCCCTGGCCCTTGAGGAAGCGCGGCACGCCGTTTTCGACGCTGACAGTGCAGATGACCTTGGTATCGCCAAACTCGACCAGTACGGATCCCTCGGCGTGTTTGGTGTAGTTGCGGGTGATGCGGATCGAGCGGAGCTGATCGGCAGCGCGACCACTTGGACGTTTCATAGGGGATACCTGTACTGAGGACGAAAAACTGCCGAGCATTATAGAGCCGCAAGCCGGTTCGAGGCACTTCTAAAAAATTCGGTTACGAATGGTCAGGCGATCGGCCATTGTTTTGGCGCACCCGCCCCACTGCGCTACACTCCTGCGCCTTCGCAGCCTGTCGGCTTCAATTTACCCATCAGCCCGTATTTGCGGGACTGCATCGCGAGGTACCTCCATGGTGCACAGCATGACCGCCTTCGCCCGTGTCGAAAAAGCCGGGGCCCAAGGCACCCTCAGCTGGGAACTGCGCTCGGTCAACAGCCGTTACCTGGAGCCGCACCTGCGCCTGCCGGAGTCGTTCCGCGACCTTGAAGGCGCGGTTCGTGAAGCGCTGCGCCAGGGCATCTCCCGCGGCAAGCTGGAATGCACTCTGCGCTTTACCGAAGAAACCACCGGCAAGCCGCTGCAGGTCGACCGAGACCGCGCCGCCCAACTGGTGGCCGCGGCCGAAACCATCGCCGGCCTGATCAAACAGCCAGCCGCATTGAACCCTCTGGAAGTATTGGCCTGGCCCGGCGTGCTGGTGGCCGACGCGGCAGACCCACAGGCCTTGAATGCCGAAGCCCTCGCCCTGTTCAACCAGGGCCTGAAGGAGCTCAAGGCCGGCCGTGAACGCGAAGGCGCCGAACTGGCGCGCCTGATCAACGAGCGGCTGACATCGATCGAAGCCGACGTAGTGACCCTGCGCGAATTGGTACCGCAGATGCTCGCCACCCAGCGCCAGAAGGTCCTCGACCGCTTCACCGACATGAAGGCCGACCTCGATCCGACGCGCCTGGAACAGGAAATGGTCCTGCTCGCGCAGAAGAGCGACGTGGCCGAAGAACTCGACCGCCTGAGCACCCATATCCTTGAAGTGCGCCGCGTACTCAAGTCCGGCGGTGCCGCCGGTCGGCGCCTGGACTTCCTGATGCAGGAACTCAACCGCGAAGCCAATACACTGGGCTCCAAAGCGTTCGACCCGCGCAGCACCACGGCGGCGGTCAACCTCAAAGTGTTGATCGAGCAAATGCGCGAACAAGTACAGAATATTGAGTAAGGCACCCTCCATGACCCACAGCACCGGCACCCTTTACATCATTTCCGCCCCTTCGGGCGCGGGCAAGAGCAGCCTGGTCAAGGCCTTGACCGACGCTGACGAGCAGATCCGCATTTCGGTCTCGCACACCACCCGCGCCATGCGCCCGGGCGAAGTGGACGGCGTGCACTATCACTTCGTCGAGCGTACCGAGTTCGTCAAGATGATCGAACACGGTGACTTCCTGGAGCGCGCCGAAGTGTTCGGCAACCTCTACGGCACCTCGCAGAGCCACCTGCAACAGACCCTGGACGAAGGCCACGACCTGATTCTGGAGATCGACTGGCAGGGCGCCGAACAAGTGCGCCAACTGATGCCCAAGGCGCGCTCCATCTTCATCCTGCCGCCCTCGCTCCAAGCCCTGCACCAACGCCTGACTAACCGCGGCCAGGACAGCGATGAAATTATCGAAGGTCGCATGCGTGAGGCCGTCAGCGAAATGAGCCACTACGTCGACTACGACTACCTGATCATCAATGACGACTTTACCCACGCATTGGATGATTTGAAGGCGATTTTCCGCGCCAACCAACTGCAGCAAAAGCGCCAACAGCAGCGTTTCGGCAAATTACTCGCCGAATTGCTCGGTTGATTGGCGCTTCCCAAAACAGCTGCAAGGGCCTTACATTGGCACTTGTAGCGGTTTTGCGAAGGCCTGCGAAAAATCAGCGCTTCCCTAAACGCTGGTGATTTTTTAAACTGCTCAGTCCGCTCGCCCAACCGGGCAGCGCGCATCTTGCATTCGCTCCGAGGAATACCATGGCCCGCGTAACCGTTGAAGACTGCCTAGAACACGTGGATAACCGCTTTGAGCTGGTCATGCTCTCTACCAAGCGTGCCCGTCAACTGGCCACTGGCGGCAAAGAGCCTCTGGTCCAGTGGGAAAACGACAAGCCTACCGTTGTAGCCCTGCGTGAAATCGCTGAAGGCCTGATGAGCTACGAGTTCATCGCCAACGCCGAAATCGTTGAAGACGAACCGCTGTTTGCAGCGTTCGAAGGCGAGTCCAACGAGGACGTCTAAGCCTATGCCTGGTCGACGTAGCACGGCGCGGGGTCACAGCCATCGGCAGGAGTTCACACTTTGCCGAGCATAGACGCCCTCGCCGATCGCTTATCGGCCTACCTCGGCGCAGACCAGGTCAACCTGGTTCGCCGAGCGTATTTCTACGCCGAACAAGCCCACGACGGCCAACGCCGACGTAGCGGCGAGGCGTATGTCACCCATCCTCTTGCGGTGGCCAATATTCTTGCCGACATGCACATGGACCATCAGAGCCTGATGGCCGCGATGCTGCATGACGTGATCGAAGACACCGGCATTGCCAAGGAAGCGCTCAGTGCGCAATTTGGCGAAACCGTGGCCGAACTGGTCGACGGGGTCAGCAAGCTGACCCAGATGAACTTCGAGACCAAGGCCGAAGCCCAGGCGGAAAACTTCCAGAAGATGGCCATGGCCATGGCCCGAGACATTCGGGTGATCCTGGTCAAGCTGGCCGACCGGCTGCACAACATGCGCACGCTGGAAGTGCTGTCTGGCGAAAAGCGCCGGCGCATCGCCAAGGAAACCCTGGAAATCTATGCGCCCATCGCCAACCGGCTGGGCATGCACGCCATTCGTATCGAATTCGAAGACCTGGGCTTTAAAGCCATGCACCCCATGCGTTCGGCGCGCATCTACCAGGCGGTCAAGCGCGCACGGGGCAACCGCAAGGAAATCGTCAACAAGATCGAAGAGTCCCTGAGCCATTGCCTGGCGATTGACGAAATCGAGGGCGAGGTCAGCGGCCGGCAGAAGCACATCTACGGCATCTACAAAAAGATGCGCGGCAAGCGTCGGGCCTTCAACGAGATCATGGACGTCTATGCGTTCCGGATCATCGTCGACAAGGTCGATACCTGCTACCGCGTACTGGGAGCTGTACATAATTTGTACAAGCCCCTGCCGGGCCGCTTCAAGGACTACATCGCAATTCCCAAGGCCAACGGCTACCAGTCGCTGCATACCACCCTGTTTGGCATGCACGGCGTGCCGATCGAGATCCAGATCCGCACCCGCGAAATGGAAGAAATGGCCAACAACGGCATTGCCGCCCACTGGCTGTACAAGTCCAGCGGCGACGAGCAGCCCAAAGGCACCCATGCCCGTGCGCGCCAATGGGTCAAGGGCGTGCTGGAAATGCAGCAACGTGCCGGCAACTCCCTGGAATTTATCGAAAGCGTGAAGATCGACCTGTTCCCGGACGAGGTCTACGTGTTCACGCCCAAAGGCCGGATCATGGAGCTGCCCAAAGGCTCCACGGCGGTCGACTTTGCCTACGCGGTGCACACCGATGTCGGCAACAGCTGCATCGCCTGTCGCATCAACCGGCGCCTTGCCCCGTTGTCCGAACCGCTGCAAAGCGGTTCCACGGTGGAGATCGTCAGCGCACCGGGCGCTCGCCCGAACCCGGCCTGGCTCAACTTTGTGGTCACCGGCAAGGCCCGTACGCATATTCGCCACGCGCTGAAATTGCAGCGCCGCTCCGAATCCATCAGCCTGGGCGAACGCCTGCTGAACAAGGTGCTCAACGGCTTCGACAGCGCCCTGGACAAGATTCCGCAAGAGCGCGTGCAAGCGATGCTCCACGAGTACCGACAGGAAACCATCGAAGACCTGCTGGAAGACATCGGCCTGGGCAACCGCATGGCCTACGTGGTTGCGCGCCGCCTGCTGGGCGAAGGCGAACAGTTGCCGAGCCCTGAAGGCCCACTGGCGATTCGCGGCACCGAGGGCCTGGTGCTCAGCTACGCCAAATGTTGCACGCCGATCCCGGGCGACCCGATTGTCGGCCACTTGTCCGCCGGCAAAGGCATGGTGGTGCACCTGGACAACTGCCGCAACATCACCGAAATCCGCCACAACCCGGAAAAATGCATCCAGCTCTCGTGGGCCAAAGATGTCACCGGCGAATTCAACGTCGAACTGCGAGTTGAGCTGGAACACCAGCGCGGCCTCATCGCCCTGCTGGCCAGCAGTGTCAACGCAGCCGACGGCAATATCGAGAAAATCAGCATGGACGAACGCGATGGTCGCATCAGCGTGGTCCAACTGGTGGTCAGCGTGCACGACCGCGTGCACCTGGCCCGCGTGATCAAAAAGTTGCGCGCCTTGACCGGTGTGATCCGCATCACCCGCATGCGTGCATAACCGATCCATTACAAGGAGTCATTCATGACCAAGACAGTTATCACCAGCGATAAAGCTCCAGCCGCCATCGGCACTTATTCCCAGGCGATCAAGGCGGGCAACACCGTCTACATGTCCGGCCAGATCCCGCTGGACCCAAAGACCATGGAACTGGTTGAAGGCTTCGAAGCCCAGACCGTGCAGGTCTTTGAAAACCTCAAGTCCGTGGCTGAAGCTGCCGGTGGTTCGTTCAAGGACATCGTCAAGCTGAACATCTTCCTCACCGACCTCAGCCACTTTGCCAAGGTCAACGAGATCATGGGCAAGTACTTCGAACAACCTTACCCAGCCCGCGCCGCCATCGGCGTTGCCGCCCTGCCAAAGGGTGCACAGGTTGAGATGGACGCCATTCTGGTCATCGAGTAAAACACCCGGCGCAGCCCAAACAGGCTGCGCCGACTTCGTTTCAGAAGGATTTCGTAATGCGCAAAGCGCTTGTAGCCTCCTCGTTGCTCGCCCTGTTGCTCGGCGGCTGTGCCAGCAACCCCGCCGACCTGGATGTAAGCGGTACCTGGATCAACCAGGCCGCCATCGACGCGGCAGCCAAGGGCGGCCCTTTGCGTGAAGCCCTGCAGTCCTATGGCCCCAACCTCGAGTGGGAGGTCAACACCAAGGCTTTGCAGGCGCGCTACTACAACGGTTTTGAAGTGGCGGAAGGCAAGTTGTCGGGTGAAAAGCCCGGCGCATGGAACGTGGATTTCTATGGCAGCTCTGCCACCGAACTCAAACGCAAAGGCAAACAACTGCTGCAAGTGGCCAACGACAACGAGCCCGAGCAGCTGTTTGCCCGCGCCAAAGACCCGGCCCCAGAAGGCGCGCCACTGGGCGCCAACTTCGAACGCACGCTGTACGCGGCCTATATGGGCGGCGACTGGAAGATCAGCGACGGCACCGGCAGCGGCGCCACGGTGCAGTTCCAGGCAGACGGCAAGGTCGCCGGCCTGCCGGGGGTTGATCGTTATTCACTCTGCCTGGCAGGCGATTGCGCCTCCATGAGCGGCGGCTATGACAGCATCTGGCTGCAACTGAACGGCCAGGGCAACCCATGGATCTTCACGCGCAAGGGTAAGCAACTGGAGATCTTCCAGGCGATCAATACCGCGCAGGCCGATGAAGTGCCTTCGTTTACGCCAGGCCCTCGCCAATGGTTGCTTGAAAAGTAATAAAAGCCTCGCCCAAATCCAAATGTGGGAGCTGGCTTGCCTGCGATGACGGTATTACATCCAACAAAGATGTGATTGATATACCGCTATCGCAGGCAAGCCAGCTCCCACATTTTTTGCCGCGCTTCAGCCTTTCAGAATCGCCGCATAGCCTTCCCGGTAAGTCGGGTATGTCGGCGTCCAGCCGAGCGCCTTCATACGTGCATTACTGCACTGCTTGCTCCCCGCACGCCGCACACTGGCGTCCTCGGCCCATTCGGTCACACCCAGGTACTCGCGCAACCACGCCACCACCTCGGCCAGTGGTGCCGGCGCATCGTCAACGCCGATATAGAACTTGTCCAGCGAACCGCCTTTTTCCACATGCCGCAGCAAAAACGCGAGCAGGCCCGCGGCATCATCAGCATGAATTCGGTTGCCATATAAAGGCGGGTCAACCGCTACACGATAGCCTTGGCGAACCTGAGTCAGCAGCCATTCCCGACCCGGACCGTAAATTCCGGTCAGCCGCACAACGGTGGCCGGGATGCCGCTATTGAGCGCCACTTGCTCAGCTTCCAGCATCACCTGCCCGGAATAGCCCTTCGCTTGCGTCTCGGACGTTTCGTCGACCCACTCGCCGTTCTGCTGTCCGTAAACACTGCTGCTGGAGACAAACAGCAGATGTTTCGGCTCCTGGCCGTAATCGCCCAGCCACTCCAACACATGCTGCAACCCTTGCACGTAGGCGGCGCGATAGCCGGCTTCGTCGTGGTCAGTGGCAGCGGCGCAGTACACCAGATAATCCACCCCGCCGATCGGCCAGGTGTCCGGGCAATCCTTTTTGAACAGATCGCCGGCAATGCCGATCACACCGTCGGGCAAGCGTGAAATATCGCGGCGCAGGCCGTGGACCTCCCATTCCGAGGCCAGCAATTGGCTAGCCAGCCGACTACCCACATCACCGCAACCGGCAATCACAACAGAAGGCGCAGACATCATAAAACTCCATTCTCAAAGGCGCAGATTAGCCGCGCGAGTGGATCAACGGCCAGTAAAAAGCGAAATAAAGTAACAGTGCCACTTTAGTTAACAAGAATTACTTGCAATAATAACCGCCCATTTGTCCTCGACCCTAAATGGTCTGGAAGGACGATCACCCATTTTTTCTCTCAGGTCCGGCCAGCATGACACGTCATACAACCCCCGCTTCGCCAACCAAGCTTCACAGCCCCTCCCGCGCCTGGCGTGCGATTGCTGCGATGCTGTTCAGCGTACTGCTGGCACCGACCGCCGCATTCGCTGACGCCACTGCCCCAGCCGCTCCGGCAGCTGCCGAGCAAAATGCCGCTACTGCGGCAACGCCTGCCGTCGCGCCAGTGGCCACCGACCCGGCCCAGGCCGCCGGCGCCGCCGCACCTGCCGACGAAACCGGCGTGGTGCTGGAAGAAGACAACACCCTGGGCATGGCCCACGACTTGTCGCCATGGGGCATGTACCAGAATGCTGACGTGGTGGTGAAAGCCGTAATGATCGGCCTGGCCATTGCCTCGATCATCACCTGGACCATCTGGATTGCCAAAGGCTTCGAGCTGTTGGGCGCCAAGCGTCGTCTGCGCGCTGAAATCGTCCACCTGAAAAAAGCCACCACCCTCAAGGAAGCGAGCGAAACCGCGACCAAGAAGGGCACCCTGGCCAACCTGCTGGTGCACGACGCACTGGAAGAAATGCGCCTGTCGGCCAACACCCGTGAAAAAGAAGGCATCAAGGAGCGCGTCAGCTTCCGCCTTGAGCGCCTGGTGGCCGCCTGCGGCCGTAACATGAGCAGCGGCACCGGCGTACTCGCTACCATCGGTTCCACCGCACCCTTCGTCGGCCTGTTCGGTACCGTGTGGGGCATCATGAACAGCTTCATCGGTATCGCCAAAACCCAGACCACCAACCTCGCCGTCGTTGCCCCCGGCATCGCCGAAGCCCTGCTGGCTACCGCCCTGGGCCTGGTTGCCGCAATTCCTGCGGTGGTCATCTACAACGTCTTCGCCCGTTCGATCGCCGGCTACAAGGCTCAGGTATCGGATGCGTCTGCAGAAGTCCTGTTGCTCGTCAGCCGTGACCTCGATCACCTGCCTACCGAGCGCAGCTCGCAACCGCACATGGTGAAAGTGGGGTAATCGGCCATGGGCCTGCATTTGAATCAAGGCGACGACGAACTCGTCGAGAACCACGAAATCAACGTCACGCCGTTTATCGACGTGATGCTGGTGCTGCTGATCATCTTCATGGTGGCGGCACCGCTGGCAACCGTGGACATCAAGGTGGACCTGCCCGCGTCCAGCGCCAAGCCGGCGCCGCGGCCGGAAAAACCGATCTTCCTCAGCGTCAAGGCGGACCAACGCCTGTTCCTGGGCGAAGAAGAGGTCAAGGCTGAAACCCTGGGGCCGGTGCTGGATGCCAAGACCCAAGGCAAGAAAGACACGACCATCTTCTTCCAGGCCGACAAAGGCGTGGACTACGGCGACCTGATGAGCGTGATGGATGCCCTGCGGGCAGCCGGCTACCTCAAGGTAGGCCTGGTCGGACTTGAGACGGCAGCCAAGAAATGATCACGACGCGCCACAAACTGACGCGTTATGGCACCAGCCTCGCCGTCGTGCTGGGCGTGCATGCCGTCGCGATCATCATCGCGCTCCAATGGTCCGCGCCGCAGGCGATCCAGCTGCCACCCGCCGCCATGGTCATCGACCTGGCGCCGCTGCCAGCACCGCCGCCGCCTCCAGCACCGCCCAAGGTCGTTGCGCCGCCGCCACCACCGGTCGAAGAGCTGCCCCTGCCGAAGCTGGCCGAGGCGCCCAAGCCAACGATCCAGGTGCCCAAGCCGGTCAAGCCCAAGCCCAAGCCACAACCGCCAAAACCGGTGGAGAAGAAGCCCGAGCCGCCCAAGGAGAAACCTTCCGAGGAGCCGCCGAGCGAAACGCCGCCGAGCAACGCACCTGCGCAGAAGTCCGCCCAGCCTACACCGGGCCCGTCGGCACAGCAGCTGGCCGCCCAGGCATCCTGGCAAAGCACGTTGCTGGCGCATCTGCAGAAGTACAAGAAGTACCCGCCCGGCGCCCAACGCAGTGGCAAGGAAGGTATGAACCGCTTGCGCTTCGTGGTCGATGGCGAAGGCAATGTGCTGTCCTACGAACTGGAAGGCCGCTCCGGCAACGCCGACCTGGACCGTGCAACCCTTGAGATGATCCGCAAGGCTCAGCCGCTACCCAAGCCACCGGCAGACCTGTTGAAAAACGGCAGCGTCGAACTGGTCGCGCCGTTCGTCTACAACATCGACAAGCGTCGCCGCTGAGAGAGCACTGTGGGAGGGGCTTGCTCCCTCCCACATTCGCTTTAATACCTCAGTAAAATTCCGATATTCCCCACTCAATCCCCAGCAAAGTTCTGATAACGTGCGTCTATCGATTGCAGCCGGTATGCTTGGCCCGCAACCTCATGGACGCCCGCTATGACTCTCACAGAATTACGCTACATCGTGACCCTCGCCCAAGAACAGCACTTCGGCCATGCCGCCGAGCGTTGCCACGTCAGCCAGCCGACGCTGTCGGTGGGTGTGAAAAAGCTTGAAGACGAACTCGGTGTGCTGATTTTCGAGCGCAGCAAGAGCGCCGTGCGCCTCACCCCGGTGGGCGAAGGTATCGTTGCCCAGGCGCAGAAGGTCCTGGAACAGGCGCAAAGCATTCGCGAATTGGCCCAGGCCGGCAAGAACCAGCTGACCGCGCCGCTCAAGGTCGGCGCGATCTACACGGTCGGCCCCTACCTGTTCCCGCACCTGATCCCGCAACTGCATCGCGTCGCGCCGCAGATGCCGCTGTATATCGAAGAAAACTTCACCCACGTGCTGCGCGACAAACTGCGCAACGGCGAGCTGGACGCGATCATCATCGCCCTGCCCTTCAACGAAGCGGACGTGCTGACCCTGCCGCTCTACGACGAGCCGTTCTACGTGCTGATGCCGGCCTCCCACCCGTGGACCAAGAAGGACACCATCGACGCCGGCCTGCTCAACGACAAGAGCCTGCTGCTGCTCGGTGAAGGCCACTGCTTCCGCGATCAGGTGCTGGAAGCCTGCCCGACCCTGACCAAGGGCAACGACGGCGCCAAGCACACCACGGTGGAATCCAGCTCCCTGGAAACCATTCGCCATATGGTCGCTTCCGGCCTGGGTATCTCGATCCTGCCGCTGTCTGCGGTAGACAGCCATCACTACGCCCAGGGCGTGATCGAAGTGCGCCCACTCACGCCGCCGGTGCCGTTCCGTACCGTAGCGATTGCCTGGCGCGCCAGCTTCCCGCGCCCCAAAGCGATTGAGATTCTCGCGGACTCGATCCGTCTGTGTTCGGTGGCCAAGCCGCCCGTTGCGAGCTAAGCCACGGTATGACTGAGCTGTCGCAGGTGTCGGTGACGGCACTCAAGGGTGTCGGTGAGGCCATGGCCGAGAAGCTGGCCAAGGTCGGCCTGGAGAACCTTCAGGACGTGCTGTTCCACCTGCCCCTGCGCTACCAGGACCGCACCCGCGTGGTGCCCATCGGCCATTTGCGCCCTGGGCAAGACGCGGTGATCGAAGGCACCGTCAGTGGCGCCGACGTGGTGATGGGCAAGCGCCGCAGCCTGGTGGTGCGCCTGCAGGACGGTACCGGCGGCTTGAGCCTGCGCTTCTACCACTTCAGCAACGCGCAGAAGGAAGGCCTCAAGCGTGGCACCCGCGTGCGCTGCTACGGCGAGGCACGCCCTGGCGCATCGGGCCTGGAAATCTACCACCCGGAATACCGCGCCATTACCGGCGACGAGCCGCCACCGGTGGACACCACGCTCACGCCGATCTACCCGCTGACCGAGGGCCTGACCCAGCAACGCCTGCGCCAGTTGTGCATGCAAACCCTGACGATGCTTGGCCCGCAAAGCCTGCCCGATTGGCTGCCCCTGGAGCTGGCCCGCGATTATCAGTTGGCGCCCCTGGCCGATGCGATTCGGTATTTGCATCACCCGCCCGCCGATGCCGATGTGGACGAACTCGCCCTCGGTCATCATTGGGCCCAACATCGCCTGGCCTTTGAAGAACTGCTCACGCACCAGCTGTCCCAGCAACGCCTGCGCGAAAGCATGCGTTCCCTGCGCGCCCCGGCGATGCCCAGAGCCACGCGGCTGCCTGCGCAATACCTGGCCAACCTCGGCTTTGCGCCCACCGGCGCGCAACAGCGCGTGGGCAATGAAATCGCCTACGACCTCAGCCAGCAAGAACCGATGCTGCGGTTGATCCAGGGTGACGTAGGGGCAGGCAAAACCGTGGTCGCTGCCCTGGCCGCCCTGCAAGCCCTGGAAGCTGGCTATCAAGTGGCGCTGATGGCACCGACGGAAATCCTCGCCGAACAACACTTCATCACCTTCAAGCGCTGGCTCGAACCGCTGGGCCTGGAGGTGGCGTGGCTGGCTGGCAAGCTCAAAGGCAAGAACCGCGTGGCCGCCCTGGAGCAGATCGCCGCCGGCGCACCGATGGTGGTGGGCACCCATGCGCTGTTCCAGGACGAAGTGCAGTTCAAGAACCTTGCGCTAGTGATCATCGACGAACAGCACCGATTTGGCGTGCAACAGCGCCTGGCCCTGCGCCAGAAAGGCGTGGGCGGGCGCATGAACCCGCACCAGTTGATCATGACCGCCACGCCGATCCCACGCACCCTGGCCATGAGCGCCTACGCCGACCTCGACACCTCGATCCTCGACGAACTGCCGCCGGGGCGTACCCCGGTCAATACCGTGCTGGTCACCGACACCCGGCGCGTCGAAGTGATCGAGCGCGTGCGCGGCGCTTGCGCCGAAGGCCGCCAGGCGTACTGGGTATGCACCCTGATCGAAGAGTCCGAAGAACTGACCTGCCAGGCCGCCGAAACCACTTATGAAGACCTCACCAGTGCCTTGGGTGAGCTCAAGGTGGGGTTGATTCATGGCCGTATGAAACCGGCGGAAAAAGCCGCGGTAATGGCCGAGTTCAAGGCCGGCAACCTGCAATTACTGGTGGCTACCACCGTGATTGAAGTGGGCGTGGACGTCCCCAACGCCAGTCTGATGATCATCGAAAACCCCGAGCGCCTGGGCCTGGCGCAACTGCACCAATTGCGCGGGCGGGTTGGCCGGGGCAGTGCCGCCAGCCACTGCGTGCTGCTCTATCATCCGCCACTGTCGCAGATCGGTCGCCAGCGCTTGGGCATCATGCGCGAAACCAACGACGGTTTTGTCATTGCCGAAAAAGACCTCGAACTGCGCGGCCCGGGTGAAATGCTCGGCACGCGCCAGACCGGCCTGCTGCAATTCAAGGTTGCCGACCTGATGCGCGATGCTGACTTGTTGCCCGCAGTCCGCGACGCCGCCCAGGCCCTGCTTGAGCGCTGGCCCGACCACGTCAGCCCGTTGCTCAACCGCTGGCTACGCCACGGCCAACAGTACGGCCAGGTTTGACCTCTTCCCTGTAGGAGCGAGCTTGCTCGCGAAAAACGCCAACGATGACGCGGACGCTCTGGATGATGGCGCCGCCAGGAAGGTCTTCGCGAGCAAGCTCGCTCCTACA
Source organism: Pseudomonas sp. NBRC 111138 (assembly GCF_001320835.1). NCBI lineage: Bacteria > Pseudomonadati > Pseudomonadota > Gammaproteobacteria > Pseudomonadales > Pseudomonadaceae > Pseudomonas > Pseudomonas sp. NBRC 111138. The sequence continues at coordinate 40,962 of NZ_BCBO01000078.1, forward strand.
GGGTAATCAGCACACCGCCAACCTCATCACAAACGCCACTTATCCGACCAACACCCGTATCAAGCTGGTTATACTCCAATGAATGTAAGAAATTGGATCAGGCCATGTCAGAAGTTGCCCTCGCCACAGCCCCACTGACCGCCCCGCCGGTCATTCGGGCGCTGCTCGCAAAGCTCGCCATCCCCTACACGGAAGTCATCGAACAGCCTGGCCTGAACCCTGCCCGAAAGGTCCAGGCGGTGTTGCTTGAAGATGCGGTTGGCGCGCTCATGGTGCTGTTTCCCCAAAGCCAATTGCTGGACCTCAACCGCCTCGCCGAACTCACCGGTCGCCGCCTCACGGCCGTCGCCCCCGAGCGGGTCGAGCGCATGCTGGGCAAGCATGACCTGAGCCTGCTGCCGGGCTTGCCGCCCCTGACCAGTTCGCCGTGCCTGTACGAAGGCCGCTTGCTCAATGAGCCGAGCCTGCTGGTGCATTCGGGCGAAGCCGGGCTGTTGCTGGAAATCCCCACCGACGCCTTCAAGAGCCTGCTCACCAAGGCCAGCGCCGCGCAGTTCGGTGAGCCCTTAAGCAACATCCGTCCGAACCTCGACCGCCCCAATGATGACCGCGAGGAAATCACCCAGGCGATGCAAGCCTTCACCGCTCGCCGTATCCAGCAACGCCTGGAAGCGACCATCGAAATTCCGCCGCTGGCCGACACGGCGCAGAAGATCATCAAGCTGCGCGTGGATCCCAACGCCACCATCGACGACATTACTGGCGTGGTGGAAACCGACCCGGCCCTTGCCGCCCAGGTCGTAAGCTGGGCCGCGTCGCCCTACTACGCCTCGCCGGGCAAGATCCGCTCAGTCGAAGACGCCATCGTGCGCGTGCTGGGCTTTGATCTTGTGATCAACCTGGCGCTGGGCCTGGCCCTGGGCAAAACCCTGAGCCTGCCCAAGGACCGCCCGCACCTGTCCACGCCGTACTGGCACCAGTCGATCTACACCGCCGCCGTGATCGAGGGCCTGACCCGCGCCATGCCCCGCGCCCAACGCCCGGAAGCCGGCCTGACCTACCTGGCAGGTTTGCTGCACAACTTCGGCTACCTGCTGCTGGCCCACGTGTTTCCGCCGCACTTCTCGCTGATCTGCCGCCACCTGGAGGTCAACCCGCACCTGTGCCACAGCTACGTCGAGCAACATTTGCTGGGCATCAGCCGCGAACAGATCGGCGCCTGGCTGATGCGCTACTGGGACATGCCGGACGAACTGTGCACCGCCCTGCGCTTCCAGCACGATCCCACGTATGACGGGCAATACGCCGAGTATCCGAACCTGGTGTGCCTGGCGGTGCGCCTGTTGCGCAGCCGGGGGATTGGCTCCGGGCCGGATGAATCCATTCCCGACGCGTTGCTTGAGCGCCTGGGCCTGAGCCGCGAGAAGGCCGAGGACGTGGTGGGTAAAGTGCTGGATGCCGAAGTGCTGTTGCGCGAATTGGCTTCGCAGTTCAGCCAGGGGTAAGCCCACCGCCTGTTAAACCGCTATCGCAGGCAAGCCAGCTCCCACAGTTGACCGTATTTCCAAGTTGGAACGCGGTCAACTGTGGGAGCTGGCTTGCCTGCGATGAATCCAACTCGGTCTACCTGACCACCTACTTCTTTTTCTTCGGCTTCAAATACTTGGTCAGACCCTGGAACCAGATCACCAGTGCCGGGTTGCCCTTGATCTGGATCGACTTGTCCTGAATCCCCGTCATGAATGCCAGTTGCTTGTTCTTCGCCTGCATCGTGGCGAAGCCGTAGGCGGCATCCTTGAAGGCAATCGCGAAGGCCGGCGCCGGGTGGACACCTGAGCGGCTGGTGATGCGCTGGTCTTTCACGATGAAGTGACGGGCAACCTTGCCGTCGAGGGTCTGCAGCTGGAAGGCCAGGTCTTTGTCACCCAGTTGCTGCTGGAAGGCGGGGTTGGTGCGGCTGGCTTTGCCCATCATCAGGCCCAGCACCCACAGGAGAAGACGAAATTTCATGCACACGGCCTCGGTGTATTTATTGGAGTGGCCGCAGCAGTGTAACGATTTGCAAAAGGAACGCCACCGATCTCGCGCTTTAGGCGCAGATCGGTTGGCGTTTAACGCTTATAGCAACAAGTACTTAAACGTTAGGGCAAGGCACTGGCGCCCAGTCGGCCAGGTTTGGATTGCGGCAGGTTGCTTCGATCTGGGTCTTGCCCGCACTGGCGACCTGCTTGCTTTCAGCTTGCTTGGCCTGCACGGTCTGGATGCTACGTTCGGTGGTGACCGCTTCTTTCGGCACTGTCGGCAGAACCGGCTTCTTGGCTGGCTTGACGGCTTTCTTGCCCTTGGCCGGAGCGACCACTGGCGTGGTATCGGCGGTGGCCACGGTCACCACATCGCTGCGCTGTACGCCGACCTGTTGCAGGTCTTTCTCGTAGGCCTGGGTGTAGTTGTTCAGGTCTTCGCTGGCTTTGCCGTTGACCGTCACGATCAGGTCATTGGACTCCTTCAGGCCCGCGACGATTTCCGCCAGGCGCTTGCGGCCTTCGGTGTCGTTGACGGTCTTGGCCTTGCGATCAGCCACCAGCTTGGTGAATGCGCTCTGGTAGCACTGCTGCGACGCCTTGGCATAGGCGGTGCTGCGGTCGATGTCCGAGGCGCTTTTGTTGAAGTCGGTGGAGTAGGACGCGATGCGCTGGTTGTCATCGGTGATCTGTTTCTGGCGCTCGGTGTAGTAACCCGCCGCACCGCCAGCCAGGGCGCCGCCTGCGGCACCGATCGCGGCATTGCGGCCACGGCTGTCCTTGTCGCCGGTCAGCGCGCCCAGCAGGGCACCGCCGGCCGCGCCGATCGCGGCACCGGTGACGACCGACTTGGTCATGTCCGAATCGGTGGCGCGCAGGTGCTGCACCGGCTCGTAGCAGTTGGGGTAGTACTCGACCTTGGTGCTCGACGCCACCTTGGACGCAGGCGACGTAGCGCAACCAGTCAACACGGTGCTGAAACCAGCTGCGATCAGCAGCAGGTGACGCTTGGAAACCGCCTTACGGGAAAAAAGCATAGATGTGATCTCTGTTAAGTTTGACTTGCCCAGCACGGCCCACCGCCGCCTGAGTCCCTTCCAAGCTCGCTAGACAGCCAACGATCAAGACCGCTGACCGCTCGCTGCGAGCAATTCCTTCAAGATCGTTGCCGGGTCGGCCCGCTGTTGCTTGCGGTAGTTGCCAACATGGCGAACGAACAGTGTCGCGCGCGTCACCAGGCTCTTGCCGAGCACTGGCTTGCGATCCAACTCTTCCTTGATCCGTTGAAACTGCGCCTGGATCACCGCATCGGTGTAGCGCGTGCCGGTGGCCAGGTTGTCGATGTAAATCGCCACCGCGCCGTCCAACGCGCTGCGTCCATTGGTGATGGCCATGTCGAACAGCTGCGTGCTGGCCTCGTCCTTGCTGTCCACCGCCTGCTGGCGACTCTTCTGCAGGTTGGCCAGGCGGATGTTGTAGTTGCTGATGGTCTCGGCCACCAACGCCGCCGACTGGATCAAATTGCCCGCCGCTTCTTCGCGTTGCTGGGCGATCAGCGACACGTTGCGCTTGAGCTCTTCGTTGACCAGGCCCAGTTCGGCTTGCAGCTTGGGATCGACACTGGCGGCGATGATGCTGTCCAGGCGTTTGGTCGGGTCCTGGGCGTCGTCGATGGCATCGGTCAGCGCGGCCAGGCGGCCTTCCTTCTGCCACTGGGCGAACAGCTCCTTGTAGCGCGAGCGCGGCGCCGACAACGCGCCAATCGCCACGCGAAAACCGGTGGTCTCGTTGCTTTGCTCGGTGCCATCAGCGGCAAACAGCGGGTATTCGCGGCGCATGCCGGTGAACAACGTGCCCTCGCCTTCCAGGTAGTTGCCGCCCTTGACCACAAAGCCGCCGTAGGTGCCCTGGCGGCGGCCAGCGTGTACCAGTTGGAAGGATTCCTGGACCATTTCCGCGGCGTTGCCGATCACGTCGAACATGCCGATGGGGTTAGGTAATTTGGTGCCGATGGGCATCAACCGCGCTGCCTGGCCGGTGCCGCCGGCCACTTGGTTGAACACCGCGTAATCGGCCAGCGGGCCATCGCTTTCACTGCCCTCGACGCGCCGTGGATACAGCCGGCCTTCCAGGTCCTGGCGGCTCACCGCCTGGCCGCCGCGCGCGGCGTACTCCCATTCCACTTCGGTGGGCAGGCGCACAAAACCCAGGCCACCGTCTTCGGTCGACGCACCGCGCCCGCTTACCGGCAGCAGTTCGCGGTGGTATTTCATCAGCCAGGCGCTGTACACCGCCGAGAAACGCTCGGCTTCAAAGCGCGACAGTTTCACCTTGGGCAAACGCCCGGCCATGCCCGTGGGCGCATCACACGCCGGCGCCGGTTCGCCGCTGGCCAGGGACTGCGCCTGGGCCATCACCTGGGCGTATTGGCGAGCAGTCACTTCGTATTTGCCAATGAAGTACAGCATGGGCTTGAGCGGGGTCTTGGCGTCGGTCTTCGGCATCTGCGGCGCGATGACCTTGCTCCAGTCCTTGGGCAAGTCCTTGAGGGTGAACTGGCCGTTGATGAAGTCGCGGCGGTAACCGGAAATAAACGACTGCTGATAACCCGCCTCGCCTTCGGCAAAGGGGTAGCCCAGGCTGATTTCACGGTCATCCAGGGTGCCCTGGGCCAGAATGTAGGCGTAGCGGAATACCATGTTACCTTCGCAGGGCAGCGGCAGGCTCACGTCGTCCGGCAACGGCTTGGGGTTGTCGAGCTTGTCACTTGCTTCATCAGCCCAGGCCAGCGAGGCCAGGCTCAGCGCCACGCAGGCGCCCAGTAATTTATACATCTCTGATTCCTTCAGAAGCCTGGATACGGACCACCCGCCAACCACCACAGGCGGCCGCCACGGCACTGACGCCGAGCACCGCCACTAGGGCCAGGCCGTAATGGCGCGCCAACAGATGGCTGGCGTACTCGCCTGGCACCTGCACAAAAAGCTTGTTCAACGCCGCCTCAGCCAGGCCATACAGCCCAACGCTGAGCACAGCGGCAAAACCCGCGCTGTATAGCGCTTGCAGCAGCACAAACAGCAACAACGCGGCGGTGGAAAACCCCAGCAGGCGCAACACCGAGAGTTCACGGTGCTTACGCGCCACCGCCGCCAGGGTCCCCGCGAAAATCGCCGCAAACGCCCCGGCCAACGCCAACCCGGCGATGATCCAGAACACAATCGACAGGTTGCGGCTCAACGATTGCACTTGAGCGATGGTGTGCGCCTGGGTTGAAACCAACAGGTTCTGCTCGGCGAAATACACCCGCAACGGTTCCACATCACTGAGGCTGCGCGCATACAGGCGAAACGCCGGGTAGATGCGCTGTTCACTCACGCTCGCCGCTTCACCGGCCCAACCCAACGCCGGCACCGCACGGCCATCGCGGTAATCTTCCGCTGCCTCCAGCAACGCCAGATCGGCAAACAGGCCCTCGCGAGCGAAGGCCTCCAGCGGCAACACCGCCAGCACCTGCAACCGCGTGCGCTGGGCCTCGACGCGCCCCGCCACTTGCCGCGCAAAGCTGGTTTCCAGCCAATCACCGGGCCTTGCCGCGAGCTTTTCGGCGGCGGTATGGCTGAGCACGATCTGGTCCAGGCCGTGGGGCATCGGCAAGCCTGCCAACAACGGGTCGCCTGCGGCAGTCGGCAGCATTTCCAGGGTCAAGGTGTCCACCTGCGCCGTGGCCGCAATCTGCCGTGTGCGCGGCACAGCAAACGCGACATCGCTGCGCTCACCCAGCTGCGCGATAAACGCCGCGCTGAATCGACCACCGCCCAACGGGATGATTTCACGGCTGGCGGGGTCGGTCTCCAAGCGTTCGGTCAAACTGCTAACCAGTCCAAATTTCAGCCCGAATAACACCAGCAATGGCGCGATAACCGCCACCAATGCCAACACCGAACAGGCCGACAGCCACCCATCGTTGCGGTAGTCCTGCCACGCAAGCGAAGCAACCAGGCCAATGCGCATCAGCACGCCTCCCCGAGGGTTGCGGTGACGCCGCCGTCTGGGTCGCCCTGGCAACTGATACGCCGCACCTGCAAGCCACTGGCGCGAGCCAGCGGTTCATCATGGGTGGCGATCACGCAGGCCGTACGGTGTTCGCGGGCCTGGGCCAGCAGCGCCTGCATCACGCGCTCGGCGTTGAGCGGGTCCAGAGAAGCCGTCGGCTCATCGGCCAGCACCAGTTGCGGCCCGTGGGCCAGAGCCCGCGCACAGCTGACCCGCTGGCGTTGGCCCACCGACAACGCCGCCGGGCGCTTGGCCAACTGATCGCTGATCTGCAACTGCTCAGCCAGGCGCGCCACGCGGCCGTCGTCCTGCAAGCCCAGCAGTTGGCGCGACAGCGCGATATTGCCGCGCACATCCAGAAACCCCAGCAACCCCCCGGTCTGCGGCACATAGCCCAAGTGCTGGCTGCGTAACGCGGCCAGCGCCGATTGCCGGTCGGCACGCCACAGCGCGCCGACGTCGTGTTGGTTGAATGCAAACTGCCCCACCTGATCCGGCGCCAACACCAGCGCCAGCAGGTCGAGCAAGGTGCTCTTGCCGCAACCACTGGGGCCGACAATTGCCAGTTGTTCACCCGCGCCCAGCTGCAACGCAGGGATCACCAGGCTGTAGCGCTGGCTACCGACGCCCCGGCTCTTGTGCACCGCGCTCAGGTTCAACATTACGGCAGCGTCGACAGCGGCACGCGATACAACGCATCGCCAGGTTCGGCATCGCCGAAACGGACCCAGTTGGCCACGTCGTTATGGAAGGTTTCATACAGACGGATTTTCGAATCCAGCTCGTCGATAAAGTCTTCCTGCTCGGCCACGCTCAATGACAACCACAGGTCCTGGGTCATGTTCAGCGACTTGCTGCGGTACGGCAGGCCCTCCAGGTATTCACCGAGCAGGCCGCCGTCAGCCAGGTTGCCGCCCTTGCGCAGGGCCTGCGGGTCGCGGCTCATATAGGCCGAGGCGCTGGCGATTTCCTGGAAGAAATCCTTGGGCGAGCTTTGTGTTTTGCGCGCCGCATCCACGATCAACTTCAACGATTGTTGCAGGTCGTTGAGTTGCAGCTTGGTCAACATCACGCACACCTGGAACGCTGGCAGCGCCGGGTTGGTCAGGTCACGATCAGCGGTCCAGGCGCTGACCAATTGCGGTGCCTGGCTCGCGGTCTTGCGCCCGAGAAAGTCCATGTGCATGGCATAGCCGACGGCGGCGGACTTGTCCGCCAGGCTCGGCGCGGCAGTGAGCAACGGCACGGGCTGCGGCGTATTGCTGCGCACCTGATGCACCAGGTTGGCGAACACCGTGCCGATCTCATCGACGCGCTCACCCAGCTTGTGCACATCGCCCCCTGGCACCGGCGTGTACAGGTCGCCGATCTGCGGGTTGGCGTCGGCGGTGAGGACGCGATACTGGCTCTCGGCGCCGGCATGGGTTTTCTTGCCGGCATCGGTGCGCAGGTGCAGCGCATAGATTTTGATCTGCTTACCCAGCGCCGCCTGGCGCACTTCGGCTTCGTTCATCTGGGTGGCGGCGAACGGGTCGTTCTTGCGCAGCGCGCCGGCATCAGAAACCAGCAGGATGATGCGCCCGCCGTAGCCGGACCAATCCATGCCGTCCACTGCCTGCATCACCCCGGCAAACGCATCTTCGTTGAACGAGTGGCTGGACACCGTCGATGCTTTGACCTGGCGCGCCATATCCAGAAAGCGCTGCGGGTCGCGGCCTTGGTCGAGGCTGATCAGGGTCTTGGCGACATACTCAAGGCCCGGGGTTTTCTGGATGCTGCTGCGAAAGCCGACCATGCCGAAGCTGACGCTGTCCAACTCGCCACGCTCGGCAATGCGGGTTTGCAGCTCGTGCACCACGTCGCGAATCTGGTCGATGTAGGGCTGCATCGACACGGTGGTGTCCACCACCAGCACCACCGCCGTGCGGAACGCGTCGGCATTGGCGCTGAGCGTCGGGCTGGCCGGTTTGGCAGCGGCGCGGCTGCCTGGGTCGATGGAGGCCACGTTGAGCAACTGCACCGGCTGGCCGTTGTCGTCGAAGCTCTCCTTGGATTCGAAGATCGGCAACAGGTAGAACTGGTTCTGCGGCACCGCGCTGGCGGTGGGTTCCAGGGCCAGGACTTGCTGGTTGTCTTCTCGGTTGTTCTGCGCCTTGGCCAAGGCGCTTTTCGCTGCAGCAGGGTCAGCCAGTAGTTTTTCCACCTCACCGGGCTGGCGCAGGAACATCACGGGCGCCCGGCCTGAGCGCTCGGTGAACTTGAGCACCAGGCTTTGTTTCCAGTCGCTGACCTGGGAGGCCGGCAGCCAACCGTCGCTGCGACCATCGGTAGCGGCGCCGACGCGCACCCACGGGCTGCCATCGACTTCTTTGCGCTGATACACGTAGAGCACGGAAAACGCCGGCAGCGCTTTACCCGGCGGGCTCCCAGCGTCCGCTGAAAGCTGGGCGCCGGGTTTGCTGAGTACACGCTGGAACAAGGTTTTCTTGCCTGCCATCAGCAACGGGCGCTGACCGCCATCCACTTCAGCGACAGCCACGGGCGGCGTCACCTTGGGCACCACGGCGGCTGGCGGCTTGGCCGGTTCATCGCCGCCGTTCAACCACCAGTAGCTGGCGCCGCCAATGGCCAACGCGACGGCGACCGCCACAGCGGCCAAGGCCAATACCGGCCCACGGCGCTGCTCGGACGGAGCATTGTGCTGCGTCGGCGTGACCACCGGTTGACGCACTATTGGCTGCGGCTGCGGTTTATCCGTCGGAATGTCGATGGTGACAGGCGTGATGCCCGCCAGATCAACGCTCAATGGAATCGGCAGCGGCCGTACCAGCGTGGCATCCGATTCATCAGCCGGCAGTTGATCCAGCGCCAACAACAACGCTGCCGCATCCGGATAACGCTCCGCCGGGTCCTTGGCCAACAACTTGCGCAGCACACCCTGGTAGCGCCCGTGATGCACCGGCAATTCCGGCAAGGGTTCAGTCAAATGCGCCAGAGCGGTGGAAAGCGCATCGGTGCCGTTGTAAGGCAGCTTGCCGACGAGGATTTCATACAGCACCACGCCCAGCGCGTAGAGGTCGGCGCGGCCATCGATCTCCTGACCCCGCGCCTGCTCGGGGCTCATGTAGCTCGGCGTGCCCACGGCAAACCCTGCCTGGGTGAATTGGGTGCGATCGTCCAGCGACTTGGCAATCCCGAAGTCCGACAGCACTGCCGTGCCATCGGCGCGAAACAGAATGTTCGCCGGCTTGACGTCACGGTGCACCAGCCCTTGGGCATGGGCATAGCCCAGGGCCGAGGCAATCTGGCGGATGAGCGTCACGCCCTGCTCCGGGGTCAGCCCAGCAGCAATGCGCTCCTTGAGCGTGCCATTGGGCAGGTATTCCATGGCCATGTAATACAGCTCACCGACGTTGCCGATGTCATGGATGGTCACCGTGTGCGGGTGTGACAAACGCGCCAGCGTCTTGCCCTCGCGCAGGAAGCGTTCGCAGAAACTCGGGTCGGCCGCCAGCGCTGCCGCCATCACCTTCAACGCCACCTTGCGCTCCAGCGAGCGCTGGGTCGCCAGGTACACGCTGGCCATGGCGCCTTCGCCAATCTCGCCTTCGATGTCATAACCCGGGATGACGATGTTCATGACGAGACCTTCACGACGAGGGTGGTGATGTTGTCTGGTGCGCCGCGATTGAGCCCCAAGTGCACCAGGCTGCGCACGATTTCATCCGGCGCGTCATGGCTGAGCACGTCGCGGATTTCATGGTCTTCGACGGTCTTGTTGAGGCCATCACTGCACAGCAAATAGCTGTCGCCGGGAGCGATCAACAGGTCCACCGAGGCGACGTTCAACTGGGCCTCAACGCCAATGGCGCGGGTGACGATATTGGAGCGCGGGTGGGTGCGGGCGTCGGCTTCGCTGAGCAGGCCGCTGTCTTGCAGGTCTTGTACGTAGCTGTGGTCGCGGGAAATGCTTTCCAGCACGCCGTCGCGCAAGCGATACAGGCGACTGTCGCCGGCCCACAGGCACACCCCGCGCAAGCCGCGTGCGGCGAACACCACCACGGTGCTGCCCATCATGGTCACGCCACGGTTGGCGGTTTCTTCGCGCACGGCCGCGTTGATGCGCAGCAGGTCATTGCGCAGCGCCGCCGAGTATTCGTCCAGGGAGCGGCCCAGCGGCACATGGCGCAGGCTGTCGACGATCAAGCTGCTGACATAGTCCCCCGCCGCGTGCCCGCCCATACCATCGGCCACCACCCACAAGCGGTTTTCCGGCAGGTCCAGAAAGGCATCTTCGTTGACTTGGCGAACCATGCCCACATGGCTTTTGCTCGCGGATTCGTACGTCACGCCCATCTACACCACACCTTCTTGTCCGAGCAAAAACTGCGCAAAATCGCTGGCGGCAGGCAGGCCCTGGCACCGTAATAAACCGGGGGAGATACGCTGCGAACCTCGCCCCCACCACAGGCTTGCGCCCTCGCACGCCTGTTCGGCCAGTGCGGTCATACGCTGGTGCGGCACGGTGGCTGCCACCCTTTGCAGGCCGGCGAAACGGCTGTCCACCGCCCGCGGCTCGCTGGCCGGCACGCCCAACTCGTCGAGCCCGGCGTTGAAGCTTTCGAAGGTCGCGCCGCTGTCGAGGGTGCTGAGCAACAAGGTTTCAGCCTGCTCGAACCAGGCGTCAGAACCGCCCACCAGCGACGCCGGGTTGGTGTCGTGATCCAGCAAGGTCACCACCGCCAGCGGAAAATACCGCCCGACCCGGTCAATGCTCGGCATCACCACGCCCGCCGCCGCATCCGGCCCGCACACGCCCGGCGCCAGCACAAAGCGCCACAACGGGCTGACCAGGTACGCATTCAGCCAGTCAGCGCCGAGGCTGTTCTGGCTGGCGAGCAAACCCGCTGCCAGCCAGCTGTCCCACGGGCCGATAAAGCTCTGGGGCAAGGCGCGGCTGACGAAGTCCCCGCGGCTGGCCAACTTGCCGTAGAAACCCAGGGCCGTCATAGCCGCTCCGGCAGGCTGAAGCCGCTGAGCACGCGGCTCTTGAACGGGTTGAACGCACTGTTGGCGCGCAACTCGTAGGCGATGCTCGCGCCATCGACCCGCAGGCGCAGGTTGAAACGGTCCGGCGAGTTGCCTGCCGTGAGGTCTGATTGCTCCAGCAGACGGAACCAGGCCCACGGGCCGTCCAGGGTGATACCGGAGCGACCACTGGCCGACGGCGGCATGATGGAAATACGCACCACGCCAATGCTGCCGGGGTTCGGCCATTGCATCGCTACCGGCCGGCTCGGGCCGTGGTCGTAGCTCAACTGCTGGCCGTCCAGGTCAAGCAGGAACTGGGTGATGGTAGGGTCCATCGACACCGGCTTGAGTTCGAAACGCACGATGGGTTGGGTGCCACCGGAGCGGAAGAACGCGTCCCGAATCGTCGCCGCACGCTGGAAGGTTTGCAGCACGCCAGGAGCAATCCCCAGCTTCTGCGCCGCCCCCGGTTGCCAGCGCCAGGTCTGTGCCGACGTGTCCACATAGGGCTGCAGGTATTTGCGGAAGTAGTTGTCCATCACCCCGCCCACACCGAAAAACTGGCCGAAGTCATCCAGGGTGGCGTCCCGCGCACTGCCCGGCGACATCGGGTAACGCCCGGCCAACGACTGGCGATACACGTTGACCACTTCACTGACCCAGGCCGCGTTCAGCTGGTTACGCACCCCGCCCATCATGCTGTTGGTGGTGGAATTGACCACTGACTTGACCATGCCCTGCACCAGCGGCGGCTGACGCTCGGCGTTCAGGCTAACCCGCGTGGCGGCAGCCGCCGCCTGGTTCTTGGCCTCACCGAGCAAGGCATCGCCGCTGGCACCGACCATGGCGCTGACCTGCACATACAGTGCATTCATGTCCGACAGCAGGCCGTCGATGGCCGCCGGTTCACCTTCGTTTTTGCTGACGATGCTGTTGAGTTCGGCAAAGTGCGCGGTCACCGGATCATCCGCCGGTGCCGGTGCATTCGCCGTCGGTTGCGCATCGCCCAGCAAACTGCCGAGGCGTTCCTTGAGCTTGTCCACGCCGCCTTCCACCGGCACGCCTTTGGCGGCCAGTTGGCGTTCTTCGGCTTGCAAGTCGGTTTCCCTGGCAACCGCCACCAGCAGCTTTTTCAGCGGCGAGGTGGGACCGGAAATCACCCGCAGCACATCGGCGGCCTGGGCCACGCTGGTGATCGGCACAAAGTCGATGTCGGCGAGCAACGCGTCCCACTGGCGCTGGTAATCCTGGAAGTACAAGCGGCGCACGTCGGCGGCCAGGCTCACCACGTTCTGCTGGTCGGCCTGTTCATGGCCCAGCACCCATTGCTCTTCGGCCAGGGTGCCGGTCTGGTTCAAGCTGCTGAGCAAGAACGCCTGGCGATAGCCCTTGGCGGTAAAGAAACCACTCAACGGCTCACCCAACGGCTTGCCGCTCTTGCGGCTGAACACTAGCGCGGCATCGCGACCGGCGGCTTCGTTGAGGCGAAAGTCCGGGATACCTTCGGGCAGTTTCTGGCGCTTGACGCGGTCGTACACGCGCTGGGCTACCGGCAATTGCTGCAACTGCCGACGCAAATCGTCGATCAGCCGTGGGTCCAGGCGTGCGCTCGGCGGGTGGCGTTCGAACAGCGCCTGCAAGTGCCCGGCCAGGGCCTGACGCTGGTCGGCCGGCAGGTCGCGGGGCAGGTTGCGGTCCCAGTCCAGGGCGATCCAGGCCTTGATGAAGTCGGGGTCGTAATGCTCGGTGTCGGCGAGCATCAGGTAAGCCTTGAGGCCCTCGTAGAGAAAGTCCGAGTTACCGCCGCCGTGCAGTTGCTCTTCGATACGCGTCACCAGGCGTGGCGCGAACACGGCGATCAACAGTTTGCGGTACACGCTGGCGGACTCGGCTTCGAGCATATCGCCCTGGTACAGCCCCAGCCCTTCGGACCAGCTCGGCGAATCCCCCGCCAGGTTCTTCACCGCATTGAGCAACGGCAGCACGGCGAGCACTTCCCGTTGTGCCGGACTCAGGTTCTGTACGGTCTGGCCCAGGGGCGCGACCTTCTGATCGACCTGGGCGATATACGCCTGGTTGGCTCGATAGCTCACCCACCACAGGCTGCTGACCACCACCACCAGCGCGACGGTGGCCGCCAGTACGCCACGGGCGATCCACTTGCGGCGCCGCTCGACTTTCGGGTTCACCCCCACCAGGCCGCGCTCGGCAAAGGCCACGGCGGTGAAAAGTTTTTCGATGAAGTAACTGCGCCCGGTGCCGCTCTGGCGCGCCAGGTGCTGGCGGTCCAGGTTCATACTCTGGGCCATGGCACCGATCAGGCGGTCAATCGGGCTGCCTTCCTGGGTGCCGCTGGTGAAGTACACGCCACGCAGCAACACGCGCTCTTCAAAGGCGTTGGGTTTGAACACGCCTTCGAGGAAGCTTTGCAGGCAATCTTTCAGCGCGCCGAACTGCTGCGGGAAGCCGTAGATCAGGTCGCGTCGTGCCGGGTCGCGTTCCTGCTGCAAGCGCTCGACCAGGCGTTCGTTGAGACGCTGCTCCAGGCCCGCGAATTCGCTTTGCAGGTGCGCCAGCGGGCTGTCGCTGTTTTTGCCGTCGTCCAGGGCAAAGGTCATGCCCCACACCTGGGCGCGCTCTTCCTTGCTCAGGTTGTCGAAGAACTCCATGAAGCCCGGCACCAGGTCGAGCTTGGTGAGCATCAGGTAGATGGGGAAACGCACGCCCAGCTGCGTATACAGCTCCTGGATGCGCAGGCGAATCGCGGCGGCATGGGCTGCGCGCTCGGCGTCGGTGCCCAGCAGCAGATCCGAGAGGCTGATGGCGATAAACGCCCCGTCGATCGGCCGGCGGGAACGCTGCTTTTTCAGCAAGTCGAGAAAGCCCAGCCAGGCGGCTTTGTCCACCGTGGAGTTGCTGTCCTGGGTGGTATAGCGGCCAGCGGTGTCGAGCAATACGGCCTGGTCGGTAAACCACCAGTCGCAGTTGCGCGTACCACCCACGCCCCGCACCGCACCGGCGCCCAATTGCGCCGCCAGCGGGAAATGCAGCCCGGAATTGACCAGCGCGGTAGTCTTGCCCGAGCCCGGCGGGCCGATGATCACGTACCACGGCAACTCGTAGAGGTTGCGGCGCTCATCGCCGCCCAGCTTGGCCTTTTTCAGCAGTGCCAGGGCTTCGTCCATGCGCTGGCGCAGCGTGGACAGCTCTTCGGCGGTCGCAACGCTGTTGGGGTCGACCGGGGTTTCTGCGGCCAGGCTGCGCATCACTTCGGCGGCTTGGCGACGGGCCTGGATAATGCGGAACACGCGGTAGGCCACCCACAGCGCAAACACCAGCACGATCAGCGCCCAACGGCGCCCTTCGGGCACCAGCACGTCCAGCAGCGGGCCAACAAACCAGATGATCAGGCTCAGGGCAATCAGGCCCAGCACGGGGATCACCCAGCGAATCATGAAACTGAAAAACGCCTTCACTCGACGCCCTCCGCCAATACGGTGATTTCAACCCGACGATTGCGGGCACGGCCTTCGGCAGTACTGTTGGTGGCCAACGGCTCGGTGTCGCTGCGGCCTTCGGCGCTGAAGCGTTCGGCCTGGCCGGTCTTGGCCGCGAGAATCTCCAGCACCGACTTGGCCCGGGCTTCGGACAACGCCCAGTTGGACGGGAAGCGCAACGTGGCAATCGGGCGGTTGTCGCTGTGCCCGGTGACACGCACCTGGCCCTTGACCTTGCGAATGGCGTCAGCGATGCGCAGCATCAGCGGCTGGTAGTCATCGACGATGCTGGAGCTGGCCGAGGCGAACAGCTCATCGCCACGAATGGTCACCACAGAGCGGTCAACCTTGTCTTCCACCGCCACGCGGCCGGCCTTGATGTCATCGGCCAGGAACCCGGCCAGGCGTGGGCGCTCAATCACTTTGGGCTGCGCCACCGGACGGTCGATGGCCTGCACCGGGATCTCGCCCAGGGCATGAATATTCTTGAACACCGGCTCGGCGTCCGAGGCCAGCTTCATGCGCAGGCCGAACAGCAACGCCAACAGCAGCGCCAAGCCAATCGCCACGGCAATCCATGGCGGCATGAATTGCGCCAGGCGATCACGGGCCACGGTCACACCGCGCCAGTGCGGCGACAGCTCACGCTCGTGCTCGCCACGGGCGCTGCGTATCGCTGCGGCGGTGCGTTCACGCAAGGCTTCCAACTGGCTGCGCCCGTCGGTCATCACCCGGTAACGCCCTTCAAAACCCAGGCACATGCACAGGTACAACAGCTCCAGCAGGTACAGGCGTTCCCGTGGGCTTTGCAGACAGTGGTCAAGCAACTGGAAAACCTTTTCGCCCCCCCAGGCTTCGTTGTGCACGGTGATCAGCAGGCTCTGCTTACCCCAGTCACTGGTGCTGCCCCACGGCGTGCTCAGCACCGCTTCATCCAAGGCAGTGCACAGCGCGTAACGGGCCAACAGCACTTCATTGCGTGCCACACCGGCGGCTTCGGCGCGTTCTTCGAACTGGCGCAGGTACGCCAGCAACTGCGCGCGCAGGCTGGCCGGCGCGGGATGGGCGATGGTGTTGCGCAACCGCGTCAACAACGCCAGCAACGGGCCGGCGGCACTTTCGAGCGGGTTGAGGCCCTGGCTCTTGCCGGTGAGGATCGGCGCAGCCGGCATCGACAGCGGCGCAGGTTCGGCACGCGCGGGTGCAGGTTCTCGGCCACCCGGGCGCGGCATGAACTGGGTGCGGTCATCATCATTGGGATGCATCGCCAATTATCCTCGGATCGCCCAGAAGGCCAGGTTCAAGCCCGGGAACTGCCCGGCGATATGGAAGGCGAAACCGCCGGAATTATTCAGCTGCTGCCAGTGCTCGCTGCCACGGTCCAGCTCGTAGTAGGTGCTGCCGGCGTGGTAAGGCAATTGGCGCGGCGCCACCGGCAACGGCAGCAGGCCGATGCCCGGCAGTTGCAGGTTGACCATGTCGCGAATGTGCTCCACCGAGCCGACCTTGCTCTGCTGGCCGAAACGCGCACGCAGGGTTTCGCCGGGCACATCGGCGCGTACCACAAGGATGAAACTGGCGTTGTCGAGCAGGGTCTTGTCGGCCAGCATCGCCACATGGATGCCGTAGGCTTTCTCCACAATCGGGATCGGCGTGGCCTTGCTGTCGATGAGCATCGACAGCGCCTCACGCAGGGCCGCCATCACCGGCATGAAGCTCAGGGCCAAGTCATCGTGCTGGTACTGCGGGTATTCGTGGGGGCGACGGCTGGAGGTTGAGAAGGTGGAAAATTCACCGGCCAGGCTGACCAGTTCGCTGAAGAAGCGCTCCGGGTGCAACGGGCTCAACTGGCTGAAGTGCTGGATCAGCGGCTGGGCGCGGTTGACCAGTTGCAGCAGCATGAAGTCGGCGATCTCCGAGGCCCCCCCGGCACCCGAGGCCACCACGCGGCCGGCCAGGGCTTCGCCACGCTGGTGCAACAGGCCCAGCAGTTCGCTGCGAAAGGCCGTCAGCGGTTTGCTCGCGGCCACGTCCAGCACGGGCGGGATGTAAGTGTCATCGAGCACCAACGCACGGTCGGCACGCTTTTCCTTGATGCGTACCAGGCCGATGGCCGCGTAGTCGCTGATGCCGTCCTGCGCCGTCAGCAGGCGCAACGCCCGCGACCCCACGGCCACCGGTGCACGGTTTTCGAACGGGGCGTTGTCGTCGCGCACTTCACGCACCTGGCTCACGTAGCGCGCGGCTTCCAGGGCCTCGCCCTCGTCCACCGTGTCACGGGCGCCGGCACGCTTGAGCGGCAGGGCCAGGTAGACCAGGCCGTCGCGCAGGTTGTCGTCGATATTCAACGGGCTCGGCGCCAGGTCGTCCTGGGGAATATTGAACGGCGTGCCATCGGGCAACAGGCCGCGGGCCGACACGATCGCCAGCTTGCCCTGGGCCAGCAGGCCCTGGTCGATCAGCAGCTCGGAGAACCCCCAGGCACCCGCCGACAACGGGCGGCTGCGGGCATCGATCAGGTTTTCCAGGTAACGGTCATGCTGCTGGAAGTGCTGCGTTCCGATGAACATGCCTTCCGACCAGACCACGCGATTGTTCCAGGACATGGGGGCTCCGATTGCTTGTTATTGGGCTGGGCTGGATGGGGAAGCCACGACGTCGGCGCGCACGGCATGCACGTCGAGGCTGATCTGGTATTCGCTGTGTTGGCGCGGCGGCACGTTGATGACCGTGCGCCATTGCGCACGGTCCAACTCGCGGTAGCCCACCAGCAAGCCGATCTGGCGCGTGGACGGGTCGAGATCGCGCTGCAGGCTCAGTTGTTGGCCGGGCTGCACCATCACTTCGTCCTGGTCCAGCAGGTCGAGGCCGAGGGTGGATTGCGCACGGTCAGCCAGGGCGAAGTAATCGGAGCGTGAAAAGGTCGCGGCGTTTTTCAATTCGAAAATGCGCACCCGCACCGGCGCGGCCTGGCCGTTGGCACCGGGGTTAAGCCCGGCAATCGCGTGAAAATGCAGCTCAACGGCGGCCGTGTCAGCTTCGGCCTCGGCAGCCGCCTGGGGTTTGGCAGTGTCGTTGGCACACGCCGTCAGCAGCAGCACGGTAGCGGCTGCGAGTAAAAACCTGGGAATCATCCTGCGTCCTCAATGACGTATTTAGCTATCCGTTTTATCCATTGGTGCGAGGCGTTTTCAGCGTCGCTGTCGTGCACTGTGTTCTTCGTAGGCCCGGCTGAATTCACGACCGAACAAGTCCTGGAAATCGTCCTGGGCCTCGCGGGAAATGTTGCTGTAGAGCTCGGTGAACTGCTGCCAGTACTGGGCCTGGCGCGAACCATTGAAGAGACTGGAGAGGCCGCCGGGCTTGCCCATGCGCTCCTCCAGCTGCGCCGGTTCAAAGCGCGTGAGCAAGTGCTTGATCGCCGCTTCCACGCCAGCCATCACGGCCAACTGGTGGGCGCGCAGGTCGTCGAAACTGTCACGTACGGCAAGGTCCGGCGCCATGAACGCCTGGTTGCCATGACGCAGCAACAGCAGTAACGCTTCATCGGCATTCGGGGCGAATTTCAATGGGTTGTTTTCGGCGGGGCGGATCATTGTCTGCTGCATGCGGAACTCGCCCTTGAGGCTGGCACGGGCGCGCAATACGTCGATCAGGCCCTCGACCATCAGCCGGTAGCTGCGGCCGATGCTTTCCATCTGCGCGCAGGCGTCGGCTTTGTCCAGGCGCAACTGGTCCAGGCCCGCACCGCGCAGGAAGGCTTGCAGGAGGTCCGGTGGTGGCTCGGCATTGGCCACGGGGAGCGCAACAGGCTCGACCACGGGCGGCGGCGGGAGGATCGGTGCTGGGGCGGGCGCAGCATTGACGACGGGTGCGGGCGCGTCGCTGAACAGGTCCCAGTCTTCGGGAATCACCGAGCCTTGCACCAATGGCTTTTCGGGCGCCGGTACGGCCACTGGAGCCGGGGGGCGAAAATCGTGTTGCTCGGACGGCACATGGTCCGCCACGGTGGGCGGCGGCACGGCGGTGGGGCTGAGGAAGTCGAACAGGTCTGGCAAGGTTTCCATAGCCGAGGCGCCCTGGAACTGCGGCGCGATCATCGGTGTGGGCGCAGGTTGGCTCGCCACGGCGCCCATCAGCGCTTCAAAGCTGTTGGGTGAGTCACCGGCAAATGGCTGGCTGTCGATGGCCTGCACGTTGAAGTCGATACGCGCCTGGATTTCGTAATCGCCGATGCGGATCAACTCACCATCTTGCAACGGCTCGCTGTTACCCCGACGCATACGAATACCCGCCTTGACCAACTCCACACCATTGGTGCTGTTATCGGTCAAGTAATAACGGCCATCTTTGTATTGAATAACGCAATGTTGCGAAGAGACGAGACGCTCAGGGTCGGGCAATACCCAGTCATTGTCAGAACTGCGGCCAATAGCCATCACGCCCTGATCCATGGACTTTTCGGGGCATTGCCCAGGGGTGATCTTGTGATAACTAGTGATAGTCAAACACAGCGACATCTTGCCTCCTTGCTGATACATCGCGCGCAGTCTACCCAGGAGGCAGCACCGCCCTGGAGAGTCCCGTCCTGTCGTACAAACGACCGCCAAAATCTGCTTTTACCAGCATGATCGCTGATCTTAACTGGCTTCCATGACAAAAATCCGCTCTGGGCGCGCCTTTCGACTCGCCAGTCGCGCAGGTTGTTAAACACCGCACATCTGTCACAGAGGGCGAATAGCTTACCTTGACAAGCCATAAGTACTACACCAAAAATGCACAACTTCTTGAACATCAGTGATGGCACAGTAGTGGCGCGCTGAGTGTATGACCAAGAAAACATGCAAAGTTCATTACGCAACTAGTGCATGAATTGCCCGCCATCCAGCGGGCCGATAAGGAGATCGAATTCAGTGGATGTGCCGTTGCTGCTCACCGCCGTTTCCGCGACGTCGCCTTGTGGCGAGGACATGGAATATGACGCGCAATTTCTGCAATTGGAACGTGATGCCAAGGGCCAACCCGAACGCAGCATGGGCGACTCGATCCTGCCCGCTGAGCCGCCCGAGTGGCGCAGCATCCAGCAGCAAAGCCTCGACCTGTTGCAGCGCAGCAAAGACCTGCGCATCACCCACTTTCTGCTGCAAAGCACCCTCGCCCTCCAGGGTGTGGCCGGGCTGGCCGAAGTCCTCACGCTGATCGACGCCTTGCTGCGCCAATACTGGGCCGATCTGCACCCGCGCCTGGATGCCGACGATGACAACGACCCCACCGTGCGCATCAACGCCCTTACCGGCCTGACCTGCGAAACCAATATTCGGCTGCTGCGCGAAAGCATCCTGACACGCTCGCGCACCTTCGGGCCCGTGAGCCTGCGCGCCGCGCTCAACGCCAGCGGCCTGCAGAGTTTTGCCGATGAGCAGTTGGGCAACCAGCAACTCAACGCCGCGTTCCTGGACAGCGACCCCGAACAACTGCAAGCCACCCGCGACGCCTTGAGCGCGGCGCGCACGGCGTGCGAGGCCATTGAGCAACAGGTCAATGACCAAGTCGGTTCCGCCCAGGGCGTGGACCTCAGCGCCTTGAAGCAGCCGCTCAAACAGGCCCTGCAACTTCTCAATCAAGCGGTGCCAGGCACCGACAGCAGCAGCGATCCCGAGGCCGTCAGTGAAGACAATGCCCCCTCGGTCGACGCCGCCGCGCCCGCAGCCCCTCGCCCGACGGGCGACATCGCCACCCGCGACGATGTGCTGCGCAGCCTCGACAAAATCCTTGCGTACTACACCCGCCACGAGCCTTCGAGCCCGCTGCCGGTGCTGTTGAACCGAGCCAAGAATCTGGTACATGCCGACTTTGCGGCCATCGTTCGCAATCTGATTCCCGATGGCATGTCCCAATTTGAAAACCTGCGCGGCCCCGACAGCGAGTAAGCCGCCGGACCGTGCAGTAACAACACCGTCGCTCAAGCGACCAGGAGCAGCAACGTGGCGAAGCAAAGTTCTCAGAAATTCATCGCGCGCAACCGTGCGCCTCGAGTGCAGATCGAGTACGACGTCGAGCTTTACGGCGCCGAGAAAAAGGTCCAGCTGCCCTTCGTGATGGGCGTGATGGCCGACCTCGCCGGCAAGCCTGCCGAGCCGCTGGCACCCGTGGCCGACCGCAAGTTCCTTGAGGTGGACGTCGACAACTTCGACTCACGCCTCAAGGCCATGCAGCCACGCGTCGCGTTCCACGTACCCAATGAGCTGACAGGCGAAGGCAACCTGAGCCTGGACATCACCTTCGAAAGCATGGACGACTTCAGCCCGGCCGCCGTGGCCCGCAAGGTCGACTCGCTGAACCAGCTGCTCGAAGCCCGCACCCAATTGGCCAACCTGCTGACCTACATGGACGGCAAGACTGGCGCTGAAGAAATCATCATGAAGGCGATCAAGGACCCGGCATTGCTTCAGGCACTTGCCAGCGCGCCCAAGCCTGCAGGGGAGCAGTAATCATGACGGACAATACCGCCCGCGAAGGCAGCCAGATCCTGGGTACCACCGAAGAAGCCAGCGAGTTCGCGAACCTGCTGCTGCAAGAATTCAAGCCCAAGACCGAGCGTGCCCGCGAAGCCGTTGAAACCGCGGTGCGCACCCTGGCTGAACAGGCCCTGGCGCAAACCGACCTGGTGTCCAACGACGCGATCAAGTCGATCGAATCGATCATCGCCGCCATCGACGCCAAGCTCACCGCCCAGGTCAACCAGATCATCCACCACCAGGATTTCCAACAACTGGAAAGCGCCTGGCGTGGCCTGCATTATCTGGTCAATAACACCGAGAGCGATGAGCAACTGAAGATTCGCGTGCTCAACATCTCCAAGCCAGACCTGCACAAGACACTGAAGAAATTCAAGGGCACCGCGTGGGACCAGAGCCCGATCTTCAAGAAGATGTACGAAGAAGAATACGGCCAGTTCGGTGGCGAACCTTACGGCTGCCTGGTGGGTGACTACTACTTCGACCAGTCGCCGCCCGACGTGGAACTGCTGGGCGAGCTGTCGAAAGTCTGCGCCGCCATGCACTCGCCTTTCATCGCTGCGGCCTCGCCGACCGTGATGGGCATGGGTTCGTGGCAGGAACTGTCGAACCCACGCGACCTGACCAAGATCTTCACCACCCCGGAATACGCCGGCTGGCGCTCGCTGCGTGAATCGGAAGACTCGCGCTACATCGGCCTGACCATGCCGCGCTTCCTGGCACGCCTGCCGTACGGCGCCAAGACCGACCCGGTGGAAGCCTTCGCTTTCGAAGAAAACACCGACGGCGCCGACAGCTCCAAGTACACCTGGGCCAACGCCGCCTACGCCATGGCAGTGAACATCAACCGTTCGTTCAAGCACTACGGCTGGTGCTCGCGCATCCGCGGCATCGAGTCTGGTGGTGAAGTGGAAAACCTGCCGGCCCACACGTTCCCTACCGATGACGGTGGCGTGGACATGAAGTGCCCGACCGAAATCGCCATCAGTGACCGCCGTGAAGCGGAACTGGCGAAGAACGGTTTCATGCCGCTGCTGCACAAGAAAAACACCGACTTCGCCGCGTTCATTGGCGCCCAGTCGCTGCAGAAACCTGCCGAATACGACGACCCGGACGCCACCGCCAACGCCAACCTGGCCGCACGCCTGCCGTACCTGTTCGCCACCTGCCGTTTCGCCCACTACTTGAAGTGCATCGTGCGCGACAAGGTCGGCTCCTTCAAAGAGAAGGACGAAATGCAGCGCTGGTTGCAGGACTGGATCCTCAACTACGTCGACGGCGACCCGGCGCACTCCACCGAAACCACCAAGGCCCAGCACCCGTTGGCGGCGGCCGAAGTGATCGTGGAAGAAGTCGAAGGCAACCCGGGGTATTACAACTCCAAGTTCTACCTGCGCCCGCACTATCAGCTTGAAGGGCTGACGGTGTCGTTGCGCCTGGTATCGAAACTGCCTTCGGCAAAAAGCGCATAAGTAACGATTGAGCTAGCTCGTTCCCACGCTCCGCGTGGGAATGCCGCCCGGGACGCTCTGCGTCCCGGTGACGCGTAGCGTCACAGGATGCGTTACCACGCAGAGCGTGGGAACGATCACCCAATCAAGTGGCATGGGCCACACAGGGAGAAAACATGGCTGTTGATATTTTCATCAAGATCGGCGACATCAAGGGCGAGTCCATGGACAAGGCCCACAAGGACGAAATCGATGTGTTGAACTGGAGCTGGGGCATGTCCCAGTCCGGCAACATGCACGTCGGCGGTGGCGGTGGCGCGGGCAAGGTGAATATCCAGGACCTGTCGCTGACCAAGTACGTCGACAAGGCTTCGCCCAACCTGATGATGCACTGCGCCAGCGGCAAGCACATCGACAAGGTCAAGCTGACCGTGCGCAAGGCCGGTGGCGAGAGCCAGGTCGAGTACATGGTGATCAACCTGGAAGAAGTGCTGGTCACCTCCTTGAGCACCGGCGGTTCGGGCAGCGATGATCGCCTGACCGAAAACGTCACCCTGAACTTTGCCCAAGTGATGGTCGACTACCAGCCGCAGAAAGCCGACGGCACCAAAGACGGCGGCGCCATCAAGTTTGGCTGGAACATCCGTTCCAACACCAAACGCTGATAGCCCTTGTGGCCGTGGCCCGGTGCCACGGCCATTGTGTCCCTCTCGCAACCCGTCCGTGGAGCTGCTTTGGTGGTAACTGAAATCGCTTCCCGCGACCGTCTGCAACCGTCCCTGCTGGACCGGTTGACCGACGAAGACCCGACCAACCCCAAGGAAAGCGCCGACAAACGCGTGCTGTCCCTGACCCAATTGAAGGCCTCGGTGCTGCGTGACCTGGCGTGGTTGCTTAACACCACCTCGTTACTCGATACCGATGCCACGCTGCACACCCCGGCCGGCACTTCGGTGGTCAATTACGGCCTGCCGGCACTGGCGGGCAACAGCGCTTCGAGCGTCGACATCAAAGCCCTGGAAGCCTTGATTTACCAGGCCATCGCCACTTTCGAGCCGCGTATTTTGCGCCACACATTGCGAGTCAAGGCGCGCATGGGCCATGGCGAGATGAATCACAACGCCCTGAGTTTCGAAATTGAAGGCGACCTGTGGGCACAGCCGGTGCCGTTGCGTTTGCTGTTGCAGACCGACGTGGACCTGGAGTCCGGCCATGTGCGCGTGCTGAATGCCGACCAGCGGAGACGCCCATGAACCCGCGCCTGCTGGAGCTGTACAACCAGGAACTGCACCACGTGCGCGAAAGCGCCGCCGAGTTCGCCAAGGAATACCCGAAGATCGCCAGTCGGCTGACCCTGTCCGGTATGGACTGCGCCGACCCGTACGTCGAACGTTTGCTTGAAGGATTCGCCTATCTCACGGCCCGCGTGCAGCTCAAGCTCGACGCCGAGTACCCGACCTTCACCCACAACTTGCTGGAAATCGCCTACCCGCATTACCTGGCACCGACGCCGTCGATGACCGTAGTGCAACTGCAGACCGACCCCGATGAAGGCTCCCTGGCCGGCGGTTTCCCGCTACCCCGTGACACGGTGCTGCGTGCCGCCCTGGGCCGTGAAACCCAGACCTGCTGCGAGTACCGCACCGCGCACCCGGTGACGCTGTGGCCGTTGCAGGTCAGCAACGCCGAATATTTCGGCAATCCCGCCGCCGTGCTCGGGCGCCTGGCCGCCAGCGAACCGAAAGCCAAGGCCGGCCTGCGCCTGACCCTGCGCACCGGTGCCGAGCTGCCGTTCAACAGCCTCGACCTGGATACCTTGCCGCTGTACCTGAGCGGCGCTGATGAACAACCGTTTCGCCTCTACGAACAACTGCTGGGCAATGCCTGCGCGGTGTTTGCACGCCAGCCCGGTGGCGATTGGGTCGAGCGCCTGCCCCAGGGCGCGTTGCGCTCGCGGGGGTTCGATGATGCCGATGCGGCCATGCCGGTGGTGGCGCGGGCGTTCCAGGGCTATCGCCTGTTGCAGGAATACTTTGCCCTGCCCCATCGCTTCCTGTTCGTTGAGTTCGCCGAGTTGAGCCGTGCGGTCAAACGGTGTGACGGCCAGGAGCTGGAACTGATAGTGCTGTTCGACCGCCACGAACCGAGCCTGGAAGGCAGTGTCGGCGCGGCGCAGTTCTTGCCGTTCTGCACGCCCGCCATCAACCTGTTCCCCAAGCGCGTGGACCGCATCCATTTGTCCGACCGGGTCAATGAACACCACGTGATCGCCGACCGTACGCGGCCGATGGATTTCGAGATTCACTCCTTGAGCGGCATTACTGGCCATGGCACCGGACCGGAGCAGCCGTTCTTGCCGTTCTATGCGGTGCGCGATCCGTCGCGCTATGGCCGCGACCAAGCGTATTACAGCGTGCGCCGCGAGCCGCGTGTGCTGTCCAGCGATCAGCGCCGCAATGGCCCGCGCTCCACTTATGTGGGCAGTGAAACCTTCGTCAGCCTGGTGGACAGCCGCCAGGCGCCGTATCGCCATGACCTGCGCCAGTTGGGCGTGACGGCACTGTGCACCAACCGGGACCTGCCGCTGTTCATGAGCGTGGGCAACGGCAAGACCGACTTCACCCTGGCCGACAGTGCACCGGTACTGGCCGTGCGGTGCGTCGCCGGGCCAAGCCGCCCGCGTGCCAGCCATGCGCATGACGCCAAGGCCTGGCGCCTGATCAGCCAGTTGTCGCTCAACTACCTGTCCTTGAGCGAAGAGGGCCAGGGCGCCGGCGCCTTGCGCGAACTGCTGCGCCTGTACGGCGACAGCAATGACGCCGCCCTGCAATTGCAGATCGAAGGCCTGCGCGAAGTCAGCAGCAAGGCGGTGACTCGACGCCTGCCGATGCCTGGCCCGATTGTGTTTGGCCGCGGCCTGGAAATCACCTTGGAGTTCGATGAAAACGCGTTTCGCGGCACCGGCGTGTTCCTGCTCGGTGCAGTGCTGGAGCGCTTCCTGGCACGCTACGTGTCGATCAACAGCTTTACCGAGACGGTAATCCGTACCACCGAACGCGGCGAGATCATGCGATGGAAAGCCAAGCCCGGACGGCGTCCGACCCTGTGAGAACCCTGGACGCGATGCACCAGGAGCCCTGGGAATATGACTTCTTCCAGGCATTGCGGCGCATCGAGTGCGAAACGCCCGAGCTGCCACGCCTGGGCCATTCCCTACGCCTGGCCGATGACCCGCTGCGCCTGGGGCAGCAGGCCGATTGCACCTTCGCACCCGCCACCCTCGCCTCGGTCGACCCCGGTGGCGACGGCAAGCCGGCGCGGTTGGAGCAGTTCTTTTTCGGCCTCGGCGGCCCCAACGGGCCGCTGCCGCTGCACATCACCGAGTACGTGCGCGAGCGCCAACGCAACAACGCCGACAGCACCAGCAAGCAGTTCCTGGATGTGTTCCACCATCGCTTGCTGACCCTGTTCTATCGGGCCTGGGCCGAGGCGCGGCCAACGGTCAGCCATGACCGCCCGGACGATGACTACTGGTCCGCCCGCCTCGCCGCCCTGAGTGGCCGCGGGATGCCGAGCCTGCTCAATCAAGGGCTGATCCCCGATACCGCGAAGCTGCATTACAGCGGCCATCTGTCGGCGCAAACCCGTTACCCGGATGG
Source organism: Pseudomonas sp. NBRC 111138 (assembly GCF_001320835.1). Taxonomy (NCBI): domain Bacteria; kingdom Pseudomonadati; phylum Pseudomonadota; class Gammaproteobacteria; order Pseudomonadales; family Pseudomonadaceae; genus Pseudomonas; species Pseudomonas sp. NBRC 111138. Next base: position 67,192 of record NZ_BCBO01000078.1, read on the forward strand.
CTTGAAAGCGATCCTCAGCGAGTACTTCGGCCTGCCGGTAGAGATCGAGGAATACGTCGGCCAATGGCTGGAACTGCCCGAACGCAGCCGCGTGGGGGTCAGCGCCAACCAGTTGGGCGTGGACTTCTGCCTGGGTAGCCACGTGTGGGACCGCCAGCACAAATTCCGCATCCGCCTGGGCCCGCTCACGCTGGATGACTACATGGGCATGCTGCCCGGCCAACAGCCGTTCAACGAGCTGGTGGCGTGGGTGGCCGAGTACCTGGGCCATGAAATGGACTGGGACTTGAACCTGGTTTTGCAACAACCCGAAGTTCCGGCGCTGCAACTCAACGGCCAGTTCCGCCTGGGCTTCAACACCTGGCTCGGCCAACCTGCGCATGACGCCAACGACCTAATCCTGGCCCGGCATTACGCCGACCACGCCACCACCTCAAGGAATCCAGAGCATGGGTGAAATCAGTCGCGCCGCACTGTTCGGCAAACTCAACAGCGTGGCCTACAAAGCCATCGAAGCCGCCACCGTGTTCTGCAAGTTGCGGGGCAATCCGTATGTGGAACTGGCCCACTGGTTTCACCAGTTGCTGCAACTGCAGGACTCGGACCTGCACCGCATCATCCGCCAGTTCAACGTGGAGCCGGCGCGCCTGGCCCGTGACCTCACCGAAGCCCTGGATCGCCTGCCGCGTGGCTCGACGTCGATCACCGACCTGTCGTCCCACGTGGAAGAAGCCGTGGAACGCGGCTGGGTGTATGGCAGCCTGATGTTCGGTGAAAGCCAGGTTCGCACCGGTTATCTGGTGCTGGGCATCTTGAAGACACCGAGCCTGCGCCATGCGCTGCTGGGTTTGTCCGGCGAGTTCGACAAGATCAAGGCCGAGGCCCTGAGCGAGCGCTTTGATGAATACGTCGGTGACTCGCCAGAAAATGCCTTGAGCGCCAGCGATGGCTTCAATGCCGGCGTCCCTGGCGAGGCCAGCGGTGCCATGGCGCCCAGCGCGATGGGCAAGCAGGAAGCGCTCAAGCGCTTCACTGTGGACCTGACCGAACAGGCCCGCAGCGGCAAGCTCGACCCAATCGTGGGCCGTGACGAGGAGATTCGCCAACTGGTGGATATCCTCATGCGTCGGCGCCAGAACAACCCGATCCTCACTGGTGAGGCCGGGGTGGGCAAGACCGCCGTGGTCGAAGGTTTCGCCCTGCGTATCGTCGCCGGTGACGTACCGCCTGCGCTCAAGGACGTGGAACTGCGCAGCCTCGACGTGGGCCTGTTGCAAGCCGGCGCCAGCATGAAAGGCGAGTTCGAACAGCGCCTGCGCCAGGTCATCGAAGACGTGCAGGCTTCACCCAAGCCGATCATCCTGTTTATCGACGAAGCCCATACCCTGGTAGGTGCCGGTGGCGCCGCCGGCACCGGTGACGCGGCCAACCTGCTCAAGCCTGCCCTGGCCCGTGGCACCTTGCGTACCGTGGCTGCCACCACCTGGGCCGAGTACAAAAAGCACATAGAGAAAGACCCGGCCCTGACCCGCCGTTTCCAGGTGGTACAGGTTGCCGAGCCGTCGGAAGACAAGGCCCTGCTGATGATGCGCGGCGTGGCTTCCACAATGGAAAAACACCACCAGGTGCAGATCCTCGACGAAGCTCTGGAAGCCTCGGTGAAGCTCTCCCACCGCTACATTCCGGCGCGCCAGTTGCCGGACAAGTCCGTGAGCCTGCTGGACACCGCCTGCGCCCGCGTCGCCATCAGCCTGCACGCGGTCCCCGCGGAAGTGGACGACAGCCGTCGCCGTATCGAAGCCCTGGAAACCGAGCTGCAAATCATCGCCCGTGAGCATGCGATCGGCATTGCCATTGGAGCGCGTCAAACCCATAGCGAAGCGCTGCTGACCGCCGAACGTGAGCGTCTGACCACGCTGGAAAGCCGTTGGGCCGAAGAGAAAACCCTGGTGGATGAGCTGCTCGCCACCCGCGCAACCCTGCGCGAGAAGGCCGGGGTTGTGGACAGCGGCAACGATGAACTGCGTGCAAAACTGGTCGATCTGCAACAGCGCCTCACCGCCCTGCAAGGCGAGACCCCGTTGATCCTGCCGACCGTGGATTACCAGGCCGTGGCCTCGGTGGTCGCCGACTGGACCGGCATCCCGGTGGGCCGCATGGCCCGCAACGAACTGGAAACCGTGCTCAACCTCGACCAGCACCTGAAGAAACGCATCATCGGCCAGGACCATGCCCTGCAAATGATCGCCAAGCGCATCCAGACCTCCCGCGCCGGCCTCGACAACCCGAGCAAGCCGATTGGCGTGTTCATGCTGGCCGGCACCTCGGGTGTGGGCAAGACCGAAACAGCCCTGGCCCTGGCCGAAGCCATGTACGGCGGCGAGCAGAACGTCATCACCATCAACATGAGCGAGTTCCAGGAAGCCCACACCGTGTCCACACTCAAGGGCGCGCCACCGGGCTATATCGGCTACGGCGAAGGCGGTGTGCTGACCGAAGCGGTACGGCGCAAACCCTACAGCGTGGTGCTGCTCGATGAGGTGGAGAAAGCTCACCCGGACGTGCACGAGATTTTCTTCCAGGTGTTCGACAAGGGCGTGATGGAAGACGGCGAAGGCCGGGTGATCGACTTCAAGAACACCCTGATCCTGCTGACCACCAATGCCGGTACCGAACTGATTTCCCACGTCTGCAAGGACCCGGCGAACACCCCCGAGCCCGAGGAAATCGCCAAGGCCCTGCGCCAGCCTCTGCTGGAGATTTTCCCACCGGCCTTGCTCGGTCGCCTGGTGACCATCCCTTACTACCCGCTGAGCGACGAGATGCTTAAAGCGATCACGCGCCTGCAACTGAACCGCATCAAGAAGCGCGTGGAGAACACCCACAAAGTCGCCTTTGACTACGACGATGCAGTGGTCGACCTGATCGTCTCGCGCTGCACCGAGACTGAAAGCGGCGGGCGCATGATCGATACCATCCTCACCAACAGCCTGCTGCCGGACATGAGCCGCGAATTCCTCACGCGCATGTTGGAAGGCAAGGCACTGGCGGGGGTGCGGATCAGTAGTCGGGATAATGAACTGCACTACGACTTCAGCGACACCGAATAACTATTGTTGGAATACGGTCAGTGTGGGAGCTGGCTTGCCTGCGATAGCGGTCTGACATTCAGCATTGATGTTGACTGATCCACCGCTATCGCAGGCAAGCCAGCTCCCACAGTTGATCCGGTTCCGTCAGTGATGACGGTATTTACGGGACTACCGATGCTATTCAACCAAGCCTCACGCCTGGCCAAGATCAACAGCCCCCTCGGGCGGGATGTGCTGCTGCTCAACGAAATGGGCGGCGGTGAAGAGCTGGGCCGGCTGTTCAACTATGAGCTGCAACTGACGTCCCTGGACGCCAACATCGACCTCAACCAATTGCTGGGTAAACCGATGAGCGTCGGCCTGCAACTGGCGGACGGCGGCGAGCGGCATTTCCACGGGATCGTTGCGCGGTGCAGCCAGAACATCGACAAAGGCCAGTTCGCCAGTTACCAAGTCACCCTGCGCCCTTGGCTGTGGTTGCTCAGCCGCACCTCCGACTGTCGTATCTTCCAGAACTTGAGCATCCCGCAGATCATCAAGCAGGTGTTTCGTGACCTGGGTTTTTCCGACTTCGAAGACGCCCTCAGCCGGCCGTATCGCGAGTGGGAGTACTGCGTGCAGTACCGCGAGACCAGCTTCGATTTCGTCAGCCGCCTGATGGAACAGGAAGGCATCTACTACTTCTTCCGCCATGAACAGGACCGCCATGTGCTGGTGCTGGCCGACGCCTATGGCGCCCACACCAGCGTGCCCGGCTACGCGTCGATCCCCTACTACCCCAAGGACGAGCAGCAGCGCGAACGCGACCATATGCACAATTGGCACTTGGCGCAGGAGGTGCAGCCGGGCTCGCTGGAGCTGAACGACTACGACTTCCAGCGCCCCAGCGCGAGCATCGACGTGCGCTCGGCCATGCCGCGCCCGCACACCGCCGGCGACTACCCGCTGTACGACTACCCCGGTACCTACGTGCAAAGCGCCGACGGCGAACACTATGCGCGCACCCGCATCGAGGCCCTGCAAACCCTGCATGAACAGATCGAGTTCAGCGGCAATGCGCGCGGCCTGGGCTCGGGCCATCTGTTCAGCCTCACTGGCTTCAGCCGCCAGGACCAGAACCGCGAGTACCTGATCGTCGGTTGCCGCTATTACATCGTGCAAGAAAGCCTGGAAAGCGGTGGCGGTTCAGGCTCGGCGCAGTTTGAAAGCAGCCTGACCTGCATCGACGCCCAGCAGAGTTTCCGCCCGCTGGCCAACACCCACCGTCCCATCGTCAAAGGCCCGCAGACCGCGCTGGTGGTAGGCCCCAAGGGCGAGGAAATCTGGACCGACCAGTACGGCCGCGTGAAGGTGCATTTCTACTGGGACCGCCACGACCAATCCAACGAGAACAGCTCGTGCTGGATTCGTGTGTCGCAATCCTGGGCCGGCAAGAACTGGGGCTCGATGCAGATTCCACGCATCGGCCAGGAGGTGATCGTCAGCTTCCTCGAAGGCGACCCCGACCGGCCGATCATCACCGGGCGGGTGTACAACGCTGAGCAGACGGTGCCCTACGACTTGCCGGAGAACGCCACCCAGAGCGGCATGAAAAGCCGCTCCAGCAAAGGCGGAACGCCGGCCAACTTCAATGAAATCCGCATGGAGGACAAGAAGGGGTTGGAGCAGTTGTATATCCATGCCGAGCGTAACCAGGACATCGTGGTGGAGGTGGATGAAAGCCACTCGGTGGGGCATGACCGGAATAAGAGCATTGGGCATAACGAGACGGTGACCATCGGCAGCAATCGCCTGCGGGTTGTGCGCAACAACGACACGGTGATCGTGGGCGGTGCCAAGTCCGACAGCGCCGCCACGCACTACACCATCGAGGCCGGCGAGAGTCTTCGCCTGGTGTGCGGCGACAGCGTGATCGAGCTCAAGGCAGGCGGGGACATCAACCTGACCTGCGGCTCGTTCAACCTGTTTTCCAGCGGCAGCAGCAAGATCCAGACAAAGGGCAAATTGGACATCAACCTGGGCAGTGACAAGGGCACATCGCCCGGTGCCCAAGGCGTGCAAAGCACGATCAAGTCCGCCGTCGAGTCAAAATTCCCCGGTAAGCCCGGTGCTGGTCAATAACGAGATTTCGCCACCATGAACTACCTGATCAACGAAGCCCAATTCACCCTGCCCGATGCCGAGGTACAGGACACCTCGATCAATATCCTCAAGTTCGCCAAGCTGAGCACTACCCTGGTGGTGAGCCGCAGCCCCTTGGCCGATGGCGAGAGCCTGCAAAGCAATTTCGAAGGCCAGTTGAAAAAACTCGAACAGCAGGTCCAGGACCTTCGCTATTCCCCGGCGCAAGCGGTCAAGGTCGGTCCAGCGCAGGACATCGACGCGTTTGAAGTGCAGAACCACTTCAGCAAAGGCAGCGACAACATTTACCAATATCAGCTGGCCATGCAGATACCGGGCACACGTCGCTTGATCGCCCTCAGTTACGTCAAGGCCCAGCCCCTGGGCCCGGCCGAGGCGGCGCACTGGGCAACGCTGAAAAGCACACTCAACTTCCTTGCCACGCCTTGAGTCGAGCCTGAGCAATGAGTGAGGACCTTTGGGCCGCCCGCGAAGGCGACGCACTGCTGCACACCTCGGTGATGGCCGACATTCTCGGCGGTGTGCTGGAAGTGGCCGCCTATGCGGCGATCACTACCGTGGGCTGCCTGGCCGTTGCCGGGGCAGTGTTCCTCGCGACCGGTGCGACCATCGCCACCGGCGGTGTGGCCCTGGTGTTGGTGGTGGGCGCGGTCGTCGGCATCACCGCTGGGCTCACGGGGGCTGACTTGAAAATATCCAGTTGGTGCGAGTCCGCCGCCAACTGGGTGTTCCCGCCAGTAATCGATGCGTTCATCACCAGCGGCTCGCACAATGTGTTTATCAATGGCAAAAAGGCCGCCCGCGCAGCCGGTAAGATGACCGCTGTACCGGTCGCGCCCAGCGAGCCGCCGGCACCAAGCTTCCTGGATATGGCCGGGGAGTTTTTCTCGCAGATGTGGCGCCCGACCGTCGCCTCGCCTACCCCCGGCACCGAGCCTTGCCCGCTGGATACCGTGGCGTGCAACAAGCACCCGCCCATGCCCCTGCAATTCATTGCCGAGGGTTCCAGCTCAGTGTTCATCAATGGGCAGCCTGCGGCACGCAGCGGGGATCGCAGTACCTGTGACGCCAAGATTGGCACGGCCAAGGGCTTGATTTCGCCGGACGTGCGCATTGGTGGCGAGACCATTGTGGTACAGGAGATTCGTAGCGGGAAAACGCCGGGGGTGGGGCTTGCCATTGCCGTGGTGATGGCGTTACGGGGCAATGTGAAGTGTTTCTGGACCAAGCTGCCGTGTCTGGTCGGTGGTTTGCTGGTGGGGGGCGCCGTCTCTTACGCAACCAGCAAGGTCACCTCCGCGCTCAAGAGCGCCATGAATGGCTCGCCCAATCCAGTGCACAGCGCGACGGGCGCCAAGATCCTGGGCGGGGATGAGGAACTGGACTTCACATTGCAGGGATTGCTCCCGATAGATTGGCAGCGCTTTTACAGCAGCCTCGACACACGCCGGGACGGCCTATTTGGCGCTGGCTGGAGCGTCGCGTATGAGGTGTCGATCGAGATAGAAGCGGACGAAAACCTAATCTACATCGACGAGCAAGGACGCCGCCTGGAGATCGGTTACATCCCGTTGTCCGGCGGAGCGTTCGATCCGGGCCAAGGCCTTGCAGTCAGGCGCAGTGGCGACGGCGCGGTATTGATCGAGAGCATCGACGGCCTGTATCGCCTGTTCGAGCCCGACCCGCTGAATAACTCGCGGATGCGCTTGCATCTGCTGGGTGATCGCAATGAGGGGCGGATTTTCCTCGACTACGACAGTCAGGGCCGACTGTATCGCCTGCGCGACACCCACGATTTGATGCATGTAGAACTGAACTACTCGGCTGAACACCCTAGGCGTGTGAGCTACATCGAGCGGCGCTACCTGCGCCAGGACCATTTCGATGCGCGCAGCGATGTGCTCGTCAGTTATCGCTACGACAGCGTGGGCGATCTGGCTGAAGTGCTGGACGAGCAAGGTACAACCCTTCGACGCTTTGCCTACGACAATGACCGGCGAATGGTCGAACACCAATTGCCGAGTGGCCTGCGCTGCTTCTACCAGTGGGCTGAAGTACCTGGGCCAGGCGGCCCGGAATGGCGCGTCAGCCGCCACTGGACAGATGCGCGTGATGAATACAGCTTCCATTACGACCTGGACGCCGGCATTACCCGCGTGACCGACGGCCTGATGCGGGTCAGCACCCGGCATTGGAACCCGCAGTTCCAGATCACTCGCTACGTCGATAACCTGGGTCATGCGTGGCAGTTTGAGTGGAACGATGATCGCCAGTTGCTCGGTGCGATTGATCCGCAAAAAGGCCAGTGGCGTTTCAACTATGACGCGTCCGGCAACCTGAGCGCCGTCATCGATCCGCTGTCCAGAACCAGTAGCACGCAATGGCTGGCGCACTGGGCATTGCCCCAAGTGGAAACCGATCCGGCAGGCAACAGTTGGCATTATCGGTACGACCAGCGTGGCAATTGCGTCGAGGAAATCGACCCACTGGGAAACCGTACGCGCTATGTGTATGACGGGTTCGGGCAGCCGGTGCAAATCATCGACGCCACTGAAAAAACCAAGACACTGCATTGGGACGAATGGAACCAGTTGGTCGAGGCGGTAGATTGCTCGGGTTACCCCACCCGTTATCAATACGATGCGTTCGGCAATCTGGTGGTGCAGACCAATGCGGAAGGCGAGTCGGTGCGCTACCGGTACGGACCTCGAGGGCTATTGCTGGAATGCCAGCTTCCGGATGGTCGCGTGGAACAGTTCCAGCGCAGCGCCACTGGTTATCTGCTTGCTCACATCGATCCCGGCGGCGCCGTCACACGCTATGCCTATAATAGTCGCGGCTTGGTCAATCAACGGTGGGATGCGCATAACCGCAGCGTGATGTTCGACCATGACGACTATGGGCGACTGCGCAAACTGACCAATGAGAACGGAGAGAGCTATCACTTTGAATGGGACGCAGCGGACCGCATGGTACAGCAGCAGGATCTTGACCAGAGCCGGCGCCGCTACACCTATGATCCGCTGGCTGATGTCGTCGCCGTGGATTACCTGCCGGGGACGGAAGGCGAACCCGTAGCCCCATTGTCGCACCAGTTTCAGCGAGATCCGGTTGGACGCCTGGTCAGCAAAATAACTGCGGACGGTACTACCAGCTACGTCCACGACCTGAGCGACCAACTGATCGGTGTCACTTTCACAGCGCCTGATGGGAGTGAGCAATCACTCGGTTTCAGCTATGACGCCATGGGGCAGCTCCTAGAGGAACAAAGCTCGGCCGGTTCTGTGCAGCATCGTTACGACGAACTGGGAAACCTGATTCAAACCGGCTTGCCCGATGGTCGGTGGCTCAATCGCTTGTACTACGGCAGTGGCCACCTGCATCAGTTGAATCTCGATGGTAAGGTCATTAGCGACTTCGAGCGGGATCGTTTGCACCGCGAAGTGCAACGCACTCAGGGCCAACTCAAAACGAGTACCGCCTATGATCGAAGTGGACGGGTTCGCTCGCGACAGCGTCGTATTATTGACCAACCGTGGCAATTGCCACCGTTGGTTGAGACTGAATACTGCTACGACCCAAGCGATAACCTGATCGGGCGTCGTCGTACTGACCGTCAAGAGCTTCTGGGCTACGACAGTACGGGACGTATCCTCGTCAACCACCAAGCAGGACGCAGCGAAACCTACGCCTATGATGCTGCCGCCAATTTGCTCGACGGCCCGACCCAAGGCGGCCTGGTAAGGCATAACCGCCTGCTCACCTATCAAGACAAACGTTACAAGTACGACACCCTTGGACGGATGATCGAGAAAAGCAGCACGTCGCGCGGGTTGCAACGGTTTACTTACAATGCCGAGCATCGCCTGATCAAAGTGCATAGCCAGAAAGGCGCGCTGAACACGATTGTGAGGATGGTGTACGACCCTCTGGGGCGGCGTGTTGGCAAAACGGAACACGATGCCAATGGGCTCTGCCTGGGAGAAACACGCTTCGACTGGGATGGCTTGCGTCTTTTACAGGAACATCGGCATAGCCAGACCAGCCTCTATCTATATGACAATTACAGCTATGACCCGCTAGCTCGAGTGGACGGTACGGGGAAACACCAGTGCGTACGGTATTACCACAATGACCTGAACGGACTGCCAGAGTACCTCACTGAGACTGATGGGCTCATAGTTTGGCAAGCGCGCTACGAAGCATGGGGCGCGCCCCTTGAAGAAGTGCGAGAAGCGTACTTCATCGAGGAGCAAAACCTGCGATTCCAGGGTCAGTATCTTGATCGAGAAACCGGGTTGCATTTCAATACCTTGCGGTATTACGACCCCGACGTTGGCCGTTTTACGACACCTGACCCTATAGGTCTGGCAGGTGGTTTGAATCTTTACGCTTATGCCTCGAACCCGCTGACTTGGATCGATCCTCTTGGACTGAACCCAGCGCTCCTGGAGGCGCTTGGCTCGGATGCAAAATCAGTCGGTGTTTATCGATTTACTGACAAAAATGGCAAGCTCTATGTAGGTTCTACTACTGATCAAACCTTCGGCTCAAGACTGAGTCAGCATGTCGCTTCTGGAAAACTGCCGGCTGACAAAATCAGCTCGGTACAGTTACACAGTATGAACGGGGCCACCGCCCAGGAAATCTACAAGGTCGAAGCCAGTGAAATTGTGCGAAATGGCGGCAGGAGCGTAGACGGCGGGAAAACCTCCAACCTTCGAGCGCCTGCCGGTACACGTGAGCTATTCAAAAACCCCAACTGGGTCGCAACAGAAAAATCCAAACCATCACGTTTCGGAAAATGTGGCTAAGGAGTCAAAAATGGGCGCCTGGAATTACAACCCTTGGGAAAACGATGAAGCCGCGGACTGGTTTCAGGAGTTCTGGAAACAACAAAATTTTGCGGTCTTGATCAACGAAATCAGCCAGTTTGATCCCGCTGAAGAACGTTATGACGCCTTTAGGGCTGCCTGTTATCTATTACAAGCCCTAGGCAACCCCTATATATGGCCAGCTGAACATCTGGCACAACTCAAACCCCTGATTGAGCAGGCTATTTCAATACTGACCCAACTGATTGATCCGCCCAATGACGAATGGGGGTTTCTTGATATGTGGGGCGACAGCGCCGATGTTATCAACGCAGTGGAGGAACAAATCGACGCTCTGAAAATGCGATTAGGCGAGCTGGCTTAATCTGGCATACGCATCAGCACCCAACAAAAAATGGGCACCCGACCCAGCCGGCGTGCCCATCTTCTTTACCGCCCCGCCTCCCTTCGAGACGGTACCGCTTAACTTACGGGTTGACGCTGTCTTTGAGCGACTTGCCCGGCTTGAACGCTACGGTGTTGCTCGCCTTGATTTTCACTGGCTCACCGGTTTGCGGGTTTTTGCCGGTGCGGGCGCCGCGGTGGCGTTGCAGGAAAGTGCCGAAGCCGACCAGGGTGACGCTGTCCTTGCGGTGCAGGGCGCCGGTGATTTCTTCGAGGACGGCGTTGAGGACGCGGTTGGCCTGTTCTTTGGTGAGATCGGCTTTTTCAGCGATGGCGGCTGCGAGATCTGGTTTACGCATATGTGAAGCCTCTTTGACGGTTTTTTGTTGTTATGTCCGTGCTGCTCTCTGGTGGAGCAGCGCCAAGGCGCCGCAGGCTCTACTCTGCGGCAGACGGGAGTGAGGATGGCACGCCCTCGGGCGCCGCGCCAGTCTCGCGGCGGCCTTTCTCGGGGTATGAACGTGATGTTTGCGACAGAACGGGTGGTATTTACGCCAGTAACGGCGGAAGTTCTTTGTTCAGCGCCAGTTTTTCCATGACAGCGCTGCCAGTCAGTGCGTAACCCAGCAGGCGGCCGCTGGCATCGCGGCACAGGGCCTTGATGTCGGCACCCTGCCCTTCGACACTCCAGACGCCTTCAGTGCCTCGTGGCGCAGGTGAGACCACCAGCGGGCACACCGGGGTTTTCACGGTGATTGGCATCGGCCCATAGCTCACCGCCGTGGCATTGCCGGCCAGGGTTTGCGCCAGGGCACGGGCGCAGCTCATCAGCGGCATCACGTACAACAGGTTCAGGCCATCGACCTCGGCGCAGTCGCCCAGGGCATAGATATTGGCGTGGGAGGTCTTGAGGTGGCGGTCCACCATGATCCCGCGGTTGATTTGCAGGCCGGCCGCTGCGGCCAGGTCTACACGCGGGCGCAGGCCAATGGCAGACACCACCAGGTCACAGTGGATCACTTCACCGTCCGACAGGTGCGCTTCAAGGCCATCAGCCGTGCGTTGCAGGCGATTGAGCACCGGGCCCAGGTGGAAACGCGCGCCGATGCCTTCCAGCCCGGCTTGCACCGCTGCGGCTGCCGCCGGGTGCAGCAGGGTCGGCATGACTTGCTCACACGGCGCGACCAGGTCGATTTCATAGCCGCCCAGGATCAGATCATTGGCAAACTCACAGCCGATCAGGCCAGCGCCAAGCAGCAGCACGCGCCGTTTGCCGGCAGCAGCGGCACGAAAGCGCGCGTAGTCTTCCAGGTCGTTGATCGGGAAAATCAGCTCAGCCGCATCGCCTTCGACCGGTACGCGCACGGTTTCTGCGCCCCAGGCCAGGACCAGGTCGCGGTAGCTCACCGCTTCCTCGCCGATCCACAGGCGCTTGTGGCCTGGGTCGATGCCGCTGATGCGCGTATGGGTGCGCACCTGGGCCTTGAGTTGCTCGGCCATGGCGCCAGGTTCGGCCATGCTCAGGCCATCGGCTTCCTTGTTCTTGCCAAAGCCGGTGGAGAGCATGGGCTTGGAGTAGGAGCGTCCGTCATCGGCAGTGATCAGCAGCAACGGGGTCTCGCTGTCGAGCTTGCGAAACTCCCGGGCGACGTTGTAACCGGCCAATCCTGTGCCGATGATCACGATAGGTGCGTTCATTCCTTTCTCCTTGTAGTACGTTTCTTAAATTCGGGATTACGCGATTTCGATCATTTCGAAGTCCGACTTACCCACGCCGCAGTCCGGGCACAGCCAGTCTTCCGGGACGTCCTGCCACAGAGTGCCTGGTGCAATACCGTCATCCGGCCAGCCGTCCGCTTCGTTATAGATAAGGCCACAGACGATACATTGCCACTTCTTCATTACATGCTTCCTCAGGTTCAGGCGTGTTGGCCGGCGGTCGATGGATCCAGCGTTGCCGCGCGGCTCAGGGCGTTTTGTACTGATCGGGGCCGGCAGATGCAAGCACGTTCGACGCAAACGACGGGTTTGGCACGGCAAAAGCCCAGGGTGCCATGGTAAGCTCGCCGCCTCTTTTGCTGCCAATACTGACTCACCGTGCCGCACTCAATCGCCCTTCCCGATGCTTGCCAATGGCTGACCCAGAGCCTTCTGAGCCCCTTGCCCACGCCCTTGACCCTCAACTGGCTGTTTGACGAAGGCTCGCTGACGCGACGGCTGACGTGGCTGTCCAACGAGGGTTTCAGCGTGACGCCGCTGTTCGAAGGCTGGCAACCGTTGCGCGACGACGAATGCGCCGCCCTGGACCTACCGCCGGCCAGTATCGGTTGGGTACGCGAGGTGTATTTGCGCGGGCACGGCCAGCCTTGGGTGTTCGCCCGCAGCGTGGCGGCCCGCAGTGCCTTGCAGGGCGACGGGCTGCACATGGACGAACTGGGCAGCCGCTCGCTGGGCGAGTTGCTGTTCTGCGACCGCGCCTTTACCCGCCAGGCCATTGAAGTGTGTCACTACCCTCGTGCCTGGCTGCCGACAGCGGACCAGGCCGATAATCTGTGGGCGCGCCGCTCGCGCTTCGACCGCGGGGCGCTGAGCGTGCTGGTGGCGGAAGTCTTCCTGCCCAGTTTCTGGCACGCGCTGCAAGATCATCCGGAGAACTGCTGATGTACCAACGTCTGCTCAAGTCCTTGAACCGCCTGAACCCCAGGGCCTGGGATTTCATTCAGTTGACGCGCATGGACAAGCCCATCGGCATCTACCTGCTGCTGTGGCCGACGCTGTGGGCCCTGTGGATCGCCGGCAAGGGTTCGCCGTCACTGATCAATATCGTGATTTTCGTGCTGGGCGTGGTACTGACCCGGGCCGGCGGCTGCGTGATCAATGACTGGGCCGACCGCAAGGTCGATGGCCATGTGAAACGCACCGAGCAACGCCCGCTGGTTAGCGGCAAGATCAGTTCGAAGGAAGCGCTGGTGTTTTTTGCCGTGCTGATGGGCATCAGTTTCCTGCTGGTGCTGCTGACCAATGCCAGCACCATCCTGCTGTCCCTGGGCGGCCTCGCACTGGCGGCAAGCTACCCGTTCATGAAGCGCTACACCTATTACCCCCAAGTGGTGCTGGGCGCAGCGTTTTCCTGGGGCATGCCGATGGCGTTTACCGCCGAGACCGGCCATTTGCCTGCCACCGCGTGGCTGCTGTACATCGCCAACCTGTTGTGGACGGTGGGCTACGACACCTATTACGCCATGACCGACCGCGATGACGATTTGAAGATCGGGGTGAAATCCACCGCCATTCTGTTCGGTGACGCTGACCGCGTGATCATCCTCACCCTGCAAGGCCTGGCGCTGGCGTGCCTGTTGCTGGCCGGCGCACGGTTCGAGCTGGGCGGGTGGTTCCACCTGGGGTTGCTGGCGGCAGCGGGCTGTTTTGTCTGGGAGTTCTGGTACACACGAGACAGGGACCGCATGAAGTGCTTCAAGGCGTTCTTGCATAATCACTGGGCGGGGTTGGCGATTTTTGTCGGGATCGTGGTGGATTACGCGGTTCGCTGAGGATTCTGTGGTGACTGTTGGGACGCCATCGCGGGCAAGCCCGCTCCCACATTTGACTGTATTCGCAATCAAAAGTGGGAGCGGGCTTGCTCGCGAAGGCCTCCAAGCCGCCGCTTAGTCAGGGCTTGATGATGTGCCAGACGCTACCTTTGCCATCACCGGTCTTGTCACCGGCTTTCTTGTCGTCCTTGTAGGTGTAGACAGGCTTGCCTTTGTAGGCCCACTGGCTGGTCTGGTCGTCGCGGGTGATCACCGTCCAATCGCCGGTCTTGGTGTCGGTGGACTCTGCCTTCAGCGGTGGCCAGTTGGTCGCGCACTGGTCCTTGCACACTGATTTGCCATCAGCGTCCTTGTCGAAGGTGTAGAGCGTCATGCCCTTGTGGTCCACCAACATCCCATCTTTAGTCATCGCCGGCTCTGCCGCAAACGCCAACCCTGGCAGCGTCAACACCGCAGATACCAGCAGGGTTTTCCAGGAAACAGTGCTGTAAGTCATCGGAACCTTCCTTTTGTGGTTGTCAGGATTCGGACCCAAAGGGTAGTTCAGAGTGCCGTTAATTGCCCAAGCGACTAAATTACTGTCACACGACTGCAATAATTCCGTTATCTAATGCGGCGCAAGACAGTTAAATGACAAGAGGATTGAGCATGGTTGGCAGGAGCATTCTGATCGTTGACGACGAAGCGCCCATTCGCGAAATGATCGCCGTCGCGTTGGAAATGGCCGGCTATGACTGCCTGGAGGCGGAGAACTCCCAGCAGGCCCACGCCATTATCGTCGACCGCAAGCCGGACCTGATCCTGCTCGACTGGATGCTGCCCGGCACCTCGGGCATCGAATTGGCCCGCCGTCTCAAGCGTGACGAGCTGACCGGGGATATCCCGATCATCATGCTCACCGCCAAGGGCGAAGAGGACAACAAGATCCAGGGCCTGGAAGTGGGCGCCGATGACTACATCACCAAGCCGTTTTCCCCACGGGAACTGGTGGCGCGCCTCAAAGCCGTGCTGCGCCGCGCCGGCCCGACCGATGGCGAAGCGCCTATCGAAGTCGACGGCTTGATCCTGGACCCGATCAGCCACCGCGTGACCATCGACGGCAAGCCCGCGGAGATGGGGCCGACCGAATACCGCCTGTTGCAATTCTTCATGACTCACCAGGAGCGCGCCTACACCCGTGGCCAACTGCTCGACCAGGTATGGGGGGGCAACGTCTATGTGGAAGAGCGCACTGTGGACGTGCATATCCGCCGCCTGCGCAAAGCCTTGGGCGACGCGTACGAGAATCTGGTACAAACCGTGCGCGGTACCGGCTATCGGTTTTCTACCAAAGGTTGAGCAATCAGCCACAAGCCGCAAGTTAAAAGCGGGACTGCTTAAGCTTGGAGCTTGCAGCTTGAAACTTGAAACTGCTCCGAAGGACGCACCTTGAACCAGAACTGGCATGGCACCCTGATCCGCCACATGCTTCTGTTGATCACTGCCTGCCTGCTGGTCGGGCTGATCAGTGGCTATTACGGCTGGAGCCTGGCCGCCGGCATCGCGTTGTACCTGGGCTGGACCCTCAAACAATTGCTGCGCCTGCATGAATGGCTGCGCCAGCACAAACCCGATGAGGCCCCCCCCGATGGCTATGGCCTGTGGGGCGAGGTGTTCGACAGCATCTACCACCTGCAGCGCCGCGACCAACGGGTACGCGGGCGCCTGCAAGCGGTGATCGACCGGGTGCAGGAGTCCACCGCCGCACTCAAGGACGCGGTGATCATGCTCGACAGCGACGGCAACCTGGAATGGTGGAACCGTGCCGCCGAGACTCTGCTGGGCCTCAAGACGCCCCAGGACAGCGGCCAGCCGGTGACCAACCTGGTGCGTCACCCGCGCTTCAAGGAATACTTCGAGCAGGACAACTACGAAGAAGCCCTGGAAATCCCCTCGCCCACCAACGACCGCGTGCGCATCCAGCTGTACCTGACTCGCTACGGCAACAACGAGCACTTGATGCTGGTACGTGATGTGACCCGTATCCACCAGTTGGAGCAGATGCGCAAAGACTTCGTCGCCAACGTTTCCCATGAGCTGCGCACGCCGTTGACGGTGATCTGCGGCTACCTGGAGACGTTGCTGGACAATGTCGATGAGATCAACCCACGCTGGAGCCGCGCCCTGCAGCAGATGCAGGTGCAAGGCTCGCGCATGCAAACCCTGCTTAACGACCTGCTGTTGCTAGCCAAGCTTGAAGCCACGGACTACCCCTCGGACAACCACCCCGTGGCGGTGCAGAGCCTGTTGCAGACGATCAAGAACGATGCCCAGGCCCTCTCGGGCGAACGCGGGCAGCAGATCACGCTGGAGGCCGACCCAACCGTATTGCTCAAGGGCAGTGAAGGCGAATTGCGCAGTGCATTCTCCAACCTGGTGTTCAACGCGGTGAAGTACACCCAGGACAAGGGCAATATCCGCATTCGCTGGTGGGCCGACGAGCACGGCGCGCACCTGAGTGTGCAGGACTCGGGTATCGGTATCGACGCCAAGCACCTGCCGCGCCTGACCGAGCGCTTCTACCGTGTCGACTCCAGCCGCAACTCCAACACCGGCGGCACCGGGCTGGGCCTGGCCATCGTCAAGCATGTGCTGCTGCGCCATCGGGCCCGCCTGGAAATCAGCAGCGTGCTGGGGCATGGCAGTACCTTTACCTGTCATTTTGCGCCGGCGCAGGTAAACCGTTCGCGAGCGGTCGAGGCCGATGATTAAGCGGAAGTGAGCACGGCCCACTGTGGGAGCTGGCTTGCCTGCGATGACGGCGGGTCAGCCAAATTATCGGTAGCAGGCAGACCGCCATCGCAGGCAAGCCAGCTCCCACACGGGTTCTGCGACACGACTTTGCAGCCCCGCCCGGCAGCGGGCACTAGGCAAGCGCCCCGTCAGCCGCTACATTGGCCGACTTGCGCCTGCCTTTCAGGCCCACCTGTCACCCCTATTGAACACACGGAACCTGCAAAACCCCATCATGGACCCTTCCCCTGGCATTACCCTCGCTACACTCTTCGCCGATTTCGGCATGATTCTTTTTGCACTGATCCTGGTACTGCTCAACGGTTTCTTCGTTGCTGCGGAATTTGCCATGGTCAAACTGCGCGCCACCCGCGTCGAGGCCATCGCCCATAAGAACGGCTGGCGCGGGCAGATCCTGCGTACCGTGCACAGCCAGCTCGACGCCTACCTGTCGGCTTGTCAGCTGGGCATCACACTGGCGTCCCTGGGTCTGGGCTGGGTCGGTGAACCGGCCTTTGCGCACATCCTCGAGCCGATGCTGGGCGCGGTCGGCGTGCAGTCGCCGGAAGTGATCAAGGGCGTGTCGTTCTTTGCCGCCTTCTTCGTGATTTCCTACCTGCACATCGTGGTCGGCGAACTGGCCCCCAAATCCTGGGCGATTCGCAAACCCGAGTTGCTGTCGCTGTGGACGGCCGTGCCGCTGTACCTGTTCTACTGGGCGATGTACCCGGCCATCTACCTGCTCAACGCCAGTGCCAACGCCATCCTGCGTATCGCGGGCCAAGGCGAGCCTGGCCCCCACCATGAGCACCATTACAGCCGCGAAGAACTCAAGCTGATCCTGCACTCCAGCCGTGGCCAGGACCCCAGCGACCAAGGCATGCGCGTCCTCGCCTCCGCCGTGGAAATGGGCGAGCTGGAAGTAGTGGACTGGGCCAACTCCCGGGAAGACCTGGTGACCCTGGACTTCAACGCCCCGCTCAAGGAAATCCTCGCGCTGTTCCGTCGCCATAAATTCAGCCGTTACCCGGTGTATGACGCGGTGCGCAACGAGTTTGTCGGCTTGCTGCACATCAAGGATTTGCTCCTGGAACTGGCTGCCCTGGACCATATCCCCGAATCGTTCAACCTGGCCGAATTGACCCGCCCGCTGGAACGCGTATCGCGGCATATGCCGTTGTCGCAACTGCTGGAGCAGTTCCGCAAAGGCGGCGCGCACTTCGCCCTGGTAGAGGAAGCTGACGGCAAGATCATCGGCTACTTGACCATGGAAGACGTGCTGGAAGTGTTGGTGGGCGATATCCAGGACGAACATCGCAAGGCCGAGCGCGGCATCCTCGCCTACCAGCCCGGCAAACTGCTGGTGCGTGGCGACACGCCGTTGTTCAAGGTGGAACGCCTGTTGGGCGTCGACCTGGACCACATCGAAGCCGAAACCCTGGCCGGCCTGATCTACGACACGCTCAAGCGCGTGCCGGAAGAAGAAGAAGTGCTGGAAGTTGAAGGCTTGCGGATCATCATCAAGAAGATGAAAGGGCCGAAGATCGTGTTGGCCAAGGTGCTGTTGCTGGACTGACTGTAGACCAGTCGCCCTCTGTAGGAGCGAGCTTGCTCGCGAAAAACTCACAGGCGCCGCGTTTATTCAGGAAGCACGCGTTATCGTTGGCGTTTTTCGCGAGCAAGCTCGCTCCTACAGGGGATAGGCGTCGCGGTGCTTCACGCACCCGGCACGAAATGCTTCTGCGCCGTGCCACGGGCGATCAGGCGGGATATGTAGTCCAGCTTCTGCGCATCCTGGTCGATAAAGCGGAAAGTCAGTTGCAACCAGTCGCTGTCGGGCTTGGGCTCGTAGGCGACGATGGCGTGCAGGTAGCCGTTGAGCCGTGCGACTTCGGCGTTGTCGCCCTGTTCAAGGTCGAGCACGGCGCTTTCCAGTACTTGTGGCAGGACCTCGCCACGCTTTACCACCAGCAACGCTTCC
>NZ_BCBO01000079.1:0-8374 GCF_001320835.1 Pseudomonas sp. NBRC 111138
ATGAAGCGTTCGTGCGCGACGGTACCAACCTGGCCATTGCCGAGCAGATCAAGGGCGGCATCACCTGCTTCTCGGACATGTATTTCTACCCCAAGGTCGCCAGTGACTGCGTGCACAACAGCGGTATGCGTGCGCAGATCGCACTGCCGATCCTCGACTTCCCGATCCCCGGCGCCAGCAGTGCCGACGAGGCGATTCGCCAGGGTATCGAGCTGTTCGGCGACCTCAAGCACCACCCGCGCATCAAAATCACCTTCGGCCCCCACGCGCCCTACACCGTGTGCGATGCCAACCTGGAAAAGATCCGAGTGATCGCCGAAGAGCTGGACGCCGTGATCCATATGCACGTTCACGAAACTGCCTTTGAAGTGCAGCAAGCCGTCGAGCAGACCGGCGAGCGGCCATTGGCGCGCCTGGCTCGACTTGGCCTGCTGGGCCCGCGCTTTCAGGCCGTGCACATGACCCAAATCAGCGAAGACGACCTGGCTTTACTGGTAGAAAGCAACACCAGCGTCATTCACTGCCCGGAATCGAACCTGAAACTGGCCAGCGGCTTTTGCCCGGTGGAGCGCTTGTGGCAGGCTGGCGTCAACGTGGCCATCGGCACCGACGGCGCTGCCAGCAACAATGACTTGGATTTGCTCGGCGAAACTCGCACGGCGGCGATGCTGGCCAAGGCCGTGGCCGGCTCGGCCACTGCGCTGGATGCCCACCGCGCCCTGCGCATGGCCACACTCAACGGCGCCAGGGCGATGGGCCTGGACAGCCAGATTGGCTCCCTGGAAGTCGGCAAGGCGGCAGACATCGTCGCTTTTGATCTTTCCGGGCTGGCGCAACAACCGATCTACGATCCGGTCTCACAGCTTATATATGCCACCGGGCGCGATTGCGTGAAACACCTTTGGGTTGCCGGCAAGCCATTGCTCGACGACCGGCAATTGACCCGCATGGATGAACAACAGTTGACCGCCACGGCCATTGCCTGGGGCCAACGCATCAGCGGGCACAGCGAATAACGACGCGGCTGAAGCCTTGGGTTCAGCCGCGACACACCGACTTATCAGATTCAGAGGATTCACCATGAGCAACGTCGATCACGCCGAAATCGCCAAGTTTGAAGCCCTGGCTCACCGCTGGTGGGACCGCGAGAGCGAATTCAAACCCCTGCACGATATCAACCCACTGCGGGTCAACTGGATTGACGAGCGCGTCAACCTGGCCGGCAAGAAGGTGCTGGACGTCGGTTGCGGCGGCGGCATCCTCAGCGAAGCCATGGCCCAGCGCGGCGCCACCGTCATGGGCATCGACATGGGTGAAGCGCCGCTGGCCGTGGCCCAGTTGCACCAGCTCGAATCCGGCGTGAGCGTGGAGTACCGCCAGATCACCGCCGAAGCCCTGGCCGAGGAAATGCCCGAGCAGTTCGACGTGGTCACCTGCCTGGAAATGCTCGAACACGTGCCAGACCCGTCCTCGGTGATCCGTGCGTGCTTCCGTATGGTCAAGCCCGGCGGCCAGGTGTTCTTCTCCACCATCAACCGCAACCCCAAGGCTTACCTGTTCGCGATCATCGGCGCCGAATACATCATGAAGCTGCTGCCGCGTGGCACCCATGATTTCAAGAAATTCATCCGCCCTTCCGAGCTGGGTGCGTGGAGCCGCCAGGCCGGGCTGACCGTCAAGGACATCATCGGCCTGACCTACAACCCGCTGACCAAGCACTACAAGCTGGCCAACGACGTTGACGTCAACTACATGATCCAGACCCTGCGCGAGGAGTAAGCCTGTGAAGTTGCGAGCGGTTCTCTTCGACATGGACGGTACCCTGCTGGACACCGCGCCGGACTTTATCGCCATCTGCCAGGCCATGCGCGCCGACCGAGGCCTGGCGCCGATCAACCCGCAGCACATCCGCGATGAAATCTCCGGCGGTGCCCGGGCGATGGTTGCCGTGACCTTCTCGATGGATCCTGAATCCCCAGGCTTTGAAGAGCTGCGCCAGGAATTCCTGGAGCGCTACCTCAAGGACTGCGCGGTGCACAGCAAACTGTTCGACGGCATGGCCGAACTGCTGGAAGACATCGAGAAAGCCAAGCTGATCTGGGGCGTGGTCACCAACAAGCCGGTGCGCTTTGCCGAACCGATCATGCAGCGCCTGGGCCTGGCCGAACGCTCGGCCGTGCTGATCTGCCCGGACCATGTGAAAAACAGCAAGCCGGACCCGGAGCCGATGATCCTGGCGTGCAAAATGCTCGACCTGGACCCGGCCAGCGTGCTGTTCGTGGGCGATGACCTGCGCGACATCGAATCCGGCCGCGACGCCGGTACGCGCACGGCGGCGGTCACCTATGGCTATATCCACCCGGATGACAACCCACGCCACTGGGGCGCGGATGTGGTGGTGGATCACCCGCTGGAATTGCGCAAGGTGCTGGATAACGCGCTGTGCAGTTGCTGATTGTTCGAAGATCTCAACAACGCTGAGATCAATGTGGGAGCTGGCTTGCCTGCGATAGCGGCCTGCCAGCCAGCACATCTGGCGGCAGTTAGTCCGCCATCGCAGGCAAGCCAGCTCCCACGGGAAATGGATTCCACTTCAAGTGGTGTATCACCTTGAATTTTGTCGAGGCTATTTATGTTTGATTACTCTGCACCGCCAGAACTGCTCAAAGGCCGGACCATCCTGGTAACCGGCGCCGGTCGCGGGATTGGCGCGGCAGCGGCGAAGACCTATGCCGCCCATGGCGCCACCGTGTTGTTGCTGGGCAAGACCGAAGCCAACCTGGCCCAGGTGTATGACGAGATCGAAGCCGCGGGCCACCCACAGCCGGTGGTAATCCCGTTCAACCTGGAGACCGCCCTGCCCCATCAATACGATGAGCTGGCAGCGATGATCGAAAAGGCATTCGGCCACCTCGACGGCTTGTTACACAACGCCTCGATCATCGGCCCGCGCACGCCCATCGAGCAGTTGTCCGGCGAGAACTTCATGCGGGTGATGCACGTCAACGTCAACGCGATGTTCATGCTGACCAGCACTTTGCTGCCGCTGCTCAAGCTGTCCCAGGACGCGTCGGTGGTGTTCACCTCCAGCAGTGTCGGGCGCAAGGGCCGTGCTTATTGGGGTGCCTATGGCGTGTCCAAGTTCGCCACCGAGGGGCTGATGCAAACCCTGGCCGATGAGCTGGAAGATGTGGCCGCAGTGCGCGCCAACAGCATCAACCCGGGCGGCACCCGCACCAGCATGCGCGCCCAGGCGTACCCAGGGGAAAACCCGATGGAAAGGCCGGCGCCGGAAGAGATCATGCCGGTGTACCTGTACCTGATGGGGCCCGACAGTGCCGGCATCAATGGCCAGGCCTTCGATGCGCAATAAGCCCTGACACACCGCAAAACAAAGGTGGGAGCTGGCTTGCCTGCGATAGCGGTGGTGAATATTCCATCGCCATCGCAGGCAAGCCAGCTCCCACATTGCTTTGTGGTGTAGTTAAAAACTCAGTTTTTGACCACTTCCTCCAAGGTGAAACGTCCCAACGGGTTCTGCAGGAAGTTGCTTACGTTCTTGCGTGAGATGTTGATGTACGGGCTGTAGTACAGGTCAATCCAGTTCACATCCTGCTTGGCCAGTTTCTGCAACTCCACATACATTTGCTCACGCTTGGCCGGGTCTGCCTCGATCCGCGCGGCCGCCACCAACGCCTTGACCTGGTCGTTCTTGTAGCGGGTCATGTAGTTCTGGTTGGTGTCGTGGCCCAGTACGAAGGTGGTTTTCTGGTCAGGGTCAAGGATGTCGTTGGTCCAGTACATCACCGAAATATCGTATTCACCGTCCACCAGCATCTGCCAGCTTTGGGTGGGGTCGACTTTCTGCAGGTTGGCGGTCACGCCGACCTTGGCTAGCTGGTCCTTGATGATCACCGCGATCTGCTCGTCGGCCTCGTTGCCGGCGTTGACCACGTAGTTGAGCTTCAAGTCCTGGGCACCCGCAGCGGCCAGCAGCTTCTTGGCTTCGGCCGGGTCGTACGGGCGTTGCAGGTTGTTGGCGTAGTGGTACAGCGAGCCCTTTGGAATGTAGGAATAAGCCACGGTGCCTTGACCGTAAGTGACGGCTTTGACCAACGATTGCTTGTCGATGGCCATGTCCAGGGCCTGGCGCACTTGCGGCTTGGCCAACAAGCCGTGCTCGTGGTTGATCAACAGGTGATCTTCACGGGTGGACGGGTCGGCGTGGATCACCACGTTCTGGTCTTTCTTCAGCTCTTCCACGCGGGAGAACGGTACAAAGATCGCCGTGTCGAGTTCGTTGTTCTGCACCATGCGCATGCGCGTGTTGTCATCGGTCACCGACACCCATTCCACGCCGTCCAGGCTCACGCTGCCGGCCTGCCAGAAATTCGGGTTTTTCTTCAGGATCACGCGGTCGCCCTTGCGCCACTCGTCCACGGTAAACGCGCCGGACGTCACCGGGTTTTCCGAGTAGGCGTCTTCGCCCATCTTGGTCATGGCTTTTTCCGACAGGATCGACACCGTCGGCGACGCCAGTTGCGAGAGGAAGGCCACAGCCGGGGTTTTCAGGGTGACCACCAGGGTCTTGGCATCGCTGGCCGTGGCGGTGTTGATCAGGCTGAACGGGTCGCTCCACAACGAGGCCTTGTTGTCGCGGATGCGCAGCAGGCTGAACGCGGCGTCGGCGGCAGTGATCGGCGAGCCGTCAGAGAACTTCGCCTCGCGCAGCTTGAAGGTGTAGGTCAGGCCATCCTTGGAAATGTCCCAGCTTTCGGCGAGGCCCGGTTCCATCTTGGTGCCCAGGTTATCCACGCGCACCAGGGTGTCGTAGACGTTGGCAAATACCCAGGTGTCGCGGTTTTGCGCGCTTTTGATCGGGTCGAAAGTGGTGCTGTCTTCACGGCAGCCGATGGTGAGCACACCGGCGGCATGGGCCAGGCCGGCGGTCAGCGACCAGGCCGTGAGGGTAGCGGCGGCGAGCAATTTCAAATGGCGCGAGTGCATATCACAACTCCTTGTTAATGAATGGCAGAGGGTCAAAGCAAAGGGTCTTCAAGCACGCAACTGTACCGATGCTCGTGCTGGAAATGGGTGGGGGGCAATACCGAGGAACACATGGCTTGCGCATACCGGCAACGCGGGTGAAAGGCACAGCCTGTCGGCAGATTCAGCGGGCTCGGCGGTTCGCCGGGCAATGGCTGCGCAGGCAATGGCCGGTGCGGATCGATCTCCGGGATGGCCTGGATCAGCGCCGCCGTGTACGGGTGACGGGGCGCGGTGAACACCGCTTCCACCGGGCCTTCTTCGACGATCTTGCCCAGGTACATCACCGCCACGCGGTCGCATAGGCGCCTTACGATGGCCAGGTCATGGGCGATAAACAGGATCGCCAGGTTCATACGCTGTTGCAGTTCCAGCAGCAGGTTGATGATCTGGCCCTGGATCGACACATCCAGCGCGGCCACGCATTCATCGGCAATGATCAGGCGTGGCTCCACCGCCAGCGCCCGGGCGATCCCCACGCGCTGGCACTGGCCACCACTGAGCGAGCCGGGCTTGCGTGAAGCCAGCTCAGGACGCAAGCCGACCAGTTCGAGCAACTCATTCACACGATCAGGAATCTGCTGCGCCGCCACCTTACGCTGCACACGCAGTACCTCGGCGATGGTTTCGCCAATGCTGTGCCGTGGATTGAGCGCGGCGTAGGGGTCCTGGAAAATCATCGCGGTCTCATGCCGCAGCCGGGCGATGTCGATGGCACTGCCATGGGCCATGTCGATACCGTCGAACAACACCTGCCCGGCGCTGATCGGGTTGAGGTGCAGAATGGCCCGGCCCAGGGTGCTTTTGCCACTGCCGGACTCGCCCACCAAACCCAGGGTTTCACCGGCGGCGAGGTTCAGCGATACCCCGTTCACCGCCCTCACCCACTGGCGGTTGAGGCCAAACAGGCCGCTGCCGGACGCCGTAAAGCGCACTTCCAAATCCTTGACCTGTAACAGGCTCATGGGCGCGCTCCCAACGGGTAGTGACAGGCCACGCGTGCGCCTTGGGGCAGCAACTCGGCGCACAAGGCGCCGGCCTGTGGGCAGCGCGGGTGGAAGCGGCAGCCGTCGGGCAATGCATCGAGCAACGGCGGCTGGCCAGCAATGGTGCGCAACAACGCATGCCCGCTGCTGTGGGCTGGCTGGCAGTCGATCAGGCCTGCGGTATACGGATGTTGCGGTTGGGCCAGCAGTTCGTATTTGCTGCCGTGCTCGCACAGGCGCCCGGCATACATCACGGCGATGGCATCGCAGGTTTGCGCCACCACGCCCAGGTCATGGGTGATCATGATGATCGACAGGCCACGCTGGTCGCGCAGGTCGAGCAACAGCCGCAGGATTTGCGCCTGCACCGTCACATCCAGGGCCGTGGTCGGTTCGTCGGCGATCAACACTTTCGGGTTGCAGCCCAGGGCCACGGCGATCATGGCGCGCTGGCGCATGCCTCCGGAAAACTCATGGGGGTAATTGTCGACTCGCGCCTGGGGGTCGGGAATCCCGACCTGACGCAATACCTCGATCGCCTGCAAGCGCGCGTCTTTTTTCGACGCGCCTTGGTGCAGGCGGATGCCCTCGGCGATCTGCTCACCGATGCGCATCAACGGGTCCAGGTGGCTGCTGGGGTTCTGGAAGACCATGCCCAACTGCCCGCCGCGCACGGCACGCATGCCGGCATCATCCAGTGCCAACAGGTCCTGGCCGGCCAACTGCACAGCGCCGCCCTGCACGCGCAGATTGGGCGATGGCAACAGACGCATCAGGCCGCGACAGGCCATGGTCTTGCCGGAACCGCTCTCGCCCACCAGGCCAAGGATTTCACCTTCGGCCAGGTCGAAGGACACCCGATCCACCAAGGTGACCTCACGCCCGGCGTTGTTGGCGATCACACTGAGGTCGCGCACCTGCAACAGGCTCATGAGCGCTCTCCCAATACCTGCGCAACACCATCGGCCAACAGGCTGAAGCCCATGGCCAAGGTCACGATGGCCAGGCCCGGGAAGGTGCAGATCCACCAGGCGGTGGTGATAAAGGCTTGCCCCTCGGCCACCATCGTCCCCCATTCGGCGGTCGGTGGTTGCACCCCCAGGCCCAGGTAACTGACGGCGGCGCCGTTGAGCAGCACCAGCACCGCGTCGGACATGGAAAACACAATGGAGCCAAACAGCGCATTAGGCAGCAAATGCCGGAACAGAATGCGCCCATGGCCAAAGCCCAGGCTCTTGGCGGCCAGGGCGAACTCGCTTTCCTTGAGCACCAGGATCTGCGAGCGAATCAGGCGCGCGTACGACACCCAGCCCACCAGCGCCATGGCGATGTAAAAACTCTGCAAGCCCGGCCCGAGGATGGCCATGATCGCCAGCATCAGCACCAGGAACGGGAACGCCAGCACCACATCGATCACACGCATGCAGACACTGTCGAAACGCCCGCCGATATAACCCGAGACCGCACCGATAAAGGTGCCAATGATGAACGGGAAGATCACCCCGATAACCGCCAACTGCAGGTCGATGCGCGCCCCCCAGATCACCCTCGACAGGATGTCCCTGCCGTAATTGTCCGTACCCAACGGATGGGCAAGGCTGGGGGCCAGCAAACTCATGCTGGTGTCCTGCGCGATAGGGTCATAGGGCGCGACCCACGGCGCAAACAGCGCCAGGGCCAACCACGCGAACAGGATCAACAAACCCCATGCGGCGGTCAGCCGGCCATTGCGAAAACCAAAGCGCAGGCGCAAGCGCCACGGGGCGATCAGGGGGCGACTGCTCATTGCATCTTCACCCGTGGGTCGAGGGCCACGGTTACCAGGTCGGCCAGGAAGTTGACCACCACCGTGGCACAGGCCAGCACCATCGCCACACCCTGCACCACCATGTAGTCACGGGTGAAAATGCCGCGCACCAGCAACTGGCCGATGCCTGGAATCGCGAACAGGCTTTCGATGACCACCGTGCCGCTGATCAGCCAACCGATGTTGACGGCCAGCAGGTTGACCGCCGGCACCAGGGCGTTGGGCAGTACATGCCGGCGAAACACCGCGCCTTCCGCCAGCCCGCGTGCACGTGCGGCGATGACGTGATCCGCCTGCAACTCCATCAACATGCTCGCCCGCAGGTTGCGCACCAGCACCGCCGACAGCGCCAGGGCGATAGTCAGGCATGGCAAAAGCATGTGGTGCGCCTTATCCAGCCAGGTGCGCCCGTAACCGGATACCGGGAACAAGCCCCATTTCACGCTGAGCAGCAGGAT
Source organism: Pseudomonas sp. NBRC 111138 (assembly GCF_001320835.1). Taxonomy (NCBI): domain Bacteria; kingdom Pseudomonadati; phylum Pseudomonadota; class Gammaproteobacteria; order Pseudomonadales; family Pseudomonadaceae; genus Pseudomonas; species Pseudomonas sp. NBRC 111138. The sequence continues at coordinate 8,298 of NZ_BCBO01000079.1, forward strand.
CAGCATCAACCCCAGCCAGAACGCCGGCATGCCCAGGCCGACCGTGGTGAACACGCGGATCAGCTTGTCCGCCCAAC
>NZ_BCBO01000080.1:0-171988 GCF_001320835.1 Pseudomonas sp. NBRC 111138
CGGATCAGCTTGTCCGCCCAACGGCCTTGCTGGCGCGCCGCAATCGTTGCCAGTGGCACCGCTATCAACAAAGCGAGCACCACGCTGCCCAGCACCAGCACCAGCGTCGGCTCGATCCGGGTGACGATCAGTTTGAGGGCGTCGACCTTGTACAGCAGCGATTGGCCGAGGTCGCCCTTGAGCAGGTTTTTCAGGAAGTAAAAGTATTGCAGCCACAAGGGCTGGTCGAGGCCGAACTGGGCGCGGATCTTCAGCAGCGCATCCGGCGTGCTGCGCGAACCCAGCAAGGCACGCGCCGGGTCGCCAGGAATCGAGCGCACCAACACGAAGGTGATCAGGCTGATGCCCAGCAGCACCGGCAGCAATTGCAGGGGCCGGGACAACACAAAACGGTAGCGCGCCAGGTCCATGCGTCAGCCTCGGTGGCGAGCGAGAAAGTCCAGCAGCACCGGGAAGTACGCCTGTGGCTCCTCGTAAAAAGGCATATGACTGCTGTTGGGGAACACATGCAACTCGGCGTGGGGGGCTGCAAGTTTCATGCGCATCGCACAGGCGGGGGTGAGTTCATCATGCTGGCCGGTGGTGATCAGGATCGGCATCGTGAACTCGGCCATTTCCTTGAGGCGGTTCCAGTCCTTGAGGTTACCGATATAGAGGAACTCGTTGGGGCCTTGCATGGTTTCGTAAGGCCCCATGTTCCAGTCACCCAGGGAGCGCTTGACGGGCTCTGGCCATTCGTCGAGCCGGCACACGTGGCGGTAGTTGAGCAAGGTGATGGCGGCCTGGTACTGCGGGTGGTCGAGGGTGCCCATGGCTTCGTGGCGTTGCATCATGGCCACGGTTTCGCTGCCCAGGGCGCCGCGCAGACGCTCCAGTTCCTGGGACAGGTGGGGAATGTCGCCGACGGTGTTTTCCAGGATCAGGCTTTTGAGCGCACCGGGATAATGCACGGCATATTCGATCCCCAGCCAACCGCCCCAGGAATGCCCGAGCAGATGCACGCGGCCCAGGCCCAGCGCCTGGCGCACGGTCTCGACTTCTTCGACATAACGGCGGATTTCCCACAGTGAGGCATCGGTCGGTCTGGCTGATGCGCCCGTGCCAAGCTGGTCGAATGCAACCACTCGCAGGTTATGTGCTTTGAGCCAGCCATGGGCGTCGCGCAGATAGTCACACGGCAGGCCCGGCCCGCCGTTGAGACACAGCAGCACCTCATCGCCTTCGCCAAAGCTGTAGACCACGAGGTTATGGCCGTCGACTTGCACGTTGTACTGCTGGTCGGGGGCAATTTCACGCCACATGCATACATTCCTTGTGTTGTATCGGCCTGGCGGGTAGCGGCCGTTTATCAGGTCAACACTACCGAGGATGCCGTGCGTCCATAACCTAGTATTTCTTATAGGTTTGGCCTGGCAGTCCTTCGCCGGGGCGTGGCATTCTACTTGCAGCAAGTCGAGATTCAAATGAATTCGGGAGCAGAACGGATGCTGGCCAAGCTGACCGCCTTCAATAATCGCCTCATACCGGGCAGGAGCCTGGATGAACAGATGGACAATACGTTTATCCTTGCCCAACAACTGGGCTTCGATGCCCTGGTGTATGACTACACCCCGGTGCCCATCGACCTCAACGGCGCACTGATCACGCCCTCGCTGTTGCAACTGCGCAACACACCGAGCGATTGGCACGCCTTATGGTGCAGCGAAGGGTTTTACCAGATCGACCCGGTGCAACACCTGGCGCTGAGCACAGTGTCGCCGTTTGTCTGGTCCTATGAGGCCAAGACTGAGACGGCCCTGCAAAAGATCATCGACCCCTGCCACGCCCCCGTTTCTTCTTATCTGCATGAGCGTCAGCTGACCTGCGGCGTCAGCGTGCCGATTCATCTGCCCCGGGGCGGCTTCGCCTCGCTGACCGGGTTGCGCACCGGCAAGGCGCGCACGGTATTGAAGGACGCCCAACATACGCTGGCCGATTTCAGCCTGATTACCCATGCCCTCCAGGAAGCGGCTTACCCGCTGTTCAGCAAGGAGGTGCGGGCTTATCCGCACATACGCCTGACCAAGCGCGAGCGCGAATGCCTGAAATGGGCGGCTGAAGGCCTGACCGCCGCCGAAATCGCCACGCAATTGAGCCGCTCCCTAGCGGTGGTCACTCTGCACCTGGCCTCGGCCATGCACAAACTGGGCGCCAAGAACCGTGTTCAGGCCGTGGTTCGCGCCACCCACTACCGCTTGCTGGAAGGTTGAGCTTTCGGCAAAAACCTATCTGTTTTGCTAGTTACCTAAACTTTTTGTTCAGACTATCGTAACCCTGATCCTTTTTTTCAGAGCAGGGTACGAAATGGAATTCATCGAAAAAGTTCGCGAAGGCTACGCGCCCTTTGGCGCCTATCAGACCTGGTATCGCGTCACCGGCGACCTGACCACAGGCCGCACGCCCTTGGTGATCATCCATGGCGGCCCGGGCTGCACCCACGATTACGTCGACGCCTTCAAGGACGTCGCCGCCAGCGGCCACGCGGTCATCCACTACGACCAGTTGGGCAACGGCCGCTCCACGCACTTACCGGAAAAAGACCCGTCGTTCTGGACCATCGGCCTGTTCCTCGACGAGTTGAACAACCTGCTGGACCACCTGCAAATCAGTGAGAACTACGCGATCCTCGGTCAATCCTGGGGCGGCATGCTCGGCAGCGAACACGCAATCTTGCAACCCAAGGGCCTGCGCGCGTTTATCCCTGCCAACTCCCCCACCTGCATGCGCACCTGGGTCAGCGAAGCCAACCGCCTGCGCAAGCTGTTGCCTGAAGGCGTGCATGAAACCCTGCTAAAGCACGAGCAGGCCGGCACCTACCAAGACCCGCAATACCTGGCGACCTCACGGATTTTCTATGACCAGCATGTGTGCCGGGTCAACCCGTGGCCCGAAGAAGTGGCACGCACCTTCGCCCAGGTGGATGCCGACCCGACGGTGTACCACGCCATGAGCGGCCCGACCGAATTCCACGTGATTGGCAGCTTGAAGGACTGGAATGTGATCGGCCGCCTGTCAGCCATCAAGGTGCCAACCCTGGTGATTTCCGGTCGACATGACGAAGCCACACCGTTGGTGGTCAAGCCATTCCTGGATGAGATAGCGGACGTGCGCTGGGCACTGTTTGAAGACTCCAGTCACATGCCCCATGTGGAAGAGCGCCAGGCGTGCATGGGGACGGTGGTGAAGTTTCTGGATGAGGCGTGTTCGTTGCCGCACAAAGCCCTCAAGGCCGGCTGAAATCCGCCCTCTGTAGGAGCGAGCTTGCTCGCGAAAAACTATCAGACGCCGTGTTTATTCAGGAAGCACGCGTCATCGTTGACGTTTTTCGCGAGCAAGCTCGCTCCTACCTGTTTAAACCTCAGTGGTTTCGGGTTTTGCGGCTTTCTTTGAGGTATCTGCTACCAGGGGAATTTCCTTGCCCTCGGCATCAAACAACTTCCCACCCCGGTAGTAATCCCCATCGCGCAACGCAGCCACGTCGCGAAAGCACAAGCTGCGCTCAGTCCCCGCCACAAACACTGACTGCTGGTCCGAGTTGCCGGCGGTGAAGTGGTTGAACGCCAGGTTCAGCAATATCGCCATGATTGCCGACGAGCTGATGCCCGAGTGGAAGATGGTCGCGAACCAGCTTGGAAACTGATCGTAGAAGCTCGGCGCGGCGATGGGGATCATGCCGAAGCCGATAGACGTGGCAACGATGATCAGGTTCATGTTGTTGCGGTAATCCACCTTCGACAGCGTGCGAATCCCACTGGCCGCCACCGTGCCGAACAACACAATCCCGGCGCCGCCCAACACGGAGGTGGGCACGGCCGCGATCACCCGCCCCATGAACGGCAACAGGCCGAGCACCACCAGGAACACCCCGCCAGTGGCCACCACAAACCGACTCTTGACCCCTGTCACCGCCACCAGGCCGACGTTCTGGGCGAATGCGCTCTGGGTAAACGAACCGAAGATCGGCGCAAACATGCTCGACAACATGTCGGCACGCAGGCCGTTGCCCAGGCGCTTGGAGTCCACCTTGGTGTCGATGATCTCACCCACCGCCAGGATGTCCGCCGACGTTTCCACCAGCGTCACCATCACCACGATGCACATGGAAATGATCGCCGCCACATGGAAGGTGGGCATGCCGAAGTGAAAGGGTGTGGGGAAACCGAACATCGGCCCCTGCATGACGCCAGAGAAGTCCGCCATGCCGAGCAGCACCGCGATCACGGTGCCGATCACCATGGCCAGCAGGATCGACAAGCGAGAGATCGTTGCGCTGCCGATCTTGCTCAGCAGCAGCACCAGCACCAGGGTCAGCGCGGCCAGGCCGATGTTGGACATGCTGCCAAAATCTGCCGCCCGGCTGTTGCCACCCATGGCCCAGCGCGCCGCTACAGGCATCAGGGTCAGGCCGATGGTGGTAATCACAATGCCCGTCACCAGCGGCGGAAAAAACTTGGTGATCCTTGAGAACACCGGGGTAATCAACAAACCGATAAAGGACGCGGCCATCACCGCCCCGAGAATCGCTGGCACACCACCGGCACCGTCGCTGCCGACAATCGCCACCATGGTCGCCACCCCCGCGAACGACACGCCCTGCACCAGCGGCAACTGACAGCCGAAGAACGGCAGGCCCAGGGTTTGCAAAAGCGTGGCCAGGCCACCGGCAAACAGCGATGCAGCGATCAGCAGACCGATATCCGCCGGCGACAACCCGGCGGCCTGGCCGACGATCAACGGCACGGCGACGATGCCGCCATACATGGTGAGCACATGCTGCAGGCCGTAAGCCATGTTGGCGGCGACGCCCAGATTTTCATCTTCGGGCCGCTGCGGTGACGCCTTCGGGATAGTCATGGTGAGGGGTTCTCTGTTTTTGTTGTGCGCTCACTGTATGCAATGCTCAGACTGTATGTCCATAGAGTTGTATACAATCAATCGAACAAGATACCCTCCAACGGCGTTACAAAAACAATCCGGCCGTCACGAGCCAGAACGCCAAAGGACAAAAATAATGAAAAAGGCACTACAGGGCGCCACCGTCGCATTGACCCTTCTCGGCGGCGGGGAGGCTGTTGCGGTGGAATGGATGAACAACAGCGTCGGGTTCCGCTACGGGCAGCACTTCACCAACCCGAACAACCCCGACGACTTCAGCAAGCGCATCTACAGTTTTACCCACGCCAGCGGCTACCGTTACGGCAGCAATTTCCTCAACCTCGACGTATTCCTGTCCGACAGCAGCGACCCGCGCAAAGGCACCGACCACGGTGGCAGCGAGGTGTACGCCGTGTACCGGCATCAGCTGTATGCCTCACGCGTGTTCGACTTGCCGCCGGGCACGGGGCTGATCAAGGATTACGCGCTGACCCTGGGCTTCGACGCCAACCGCAACAACAACTTCGCTTCCGCCAAGAAGCGCGCCTTGGTGATTGGCCCTACGTTGAAGTTCAACACTGTCGGCGTGCTGGACCTGAGCCTGATGTACTACAAGGAAAAGAACCACACCGGCATTCCCGGCGCGCAAGAGTCGAACCACACCTTCGACGCTACCTACATGCTCAACCTGACCTGGATGCGACCGTTCGAGGTGGGCAACCATGCGGCGAAATTCCAGGGGTTCATTAACTACGTCGGGGAAAAAGGCGAGGACTACCATGGCCGCGATACGGCAGCGGAGGCCTTGATGCGTACAGCGCTGATGGTGGCGGTGCGACCAGGTAAAAGCGTGAAGCCGAACCTGTATCTGGGGGTGGGGTATGAGTACTGGCATAACAAGTTCGGGGTGGACGGCGGCCGTGGCAGCCGCACCTCAACACCGACGCTGAACATGGAAGTGACGTTCTGACTGAAGAAGCAGGCTTTTTGTAGGAGCGAGCTTGCTCGCGAAAAACTCACCGACGCCGCGTTCATTCAGAAAGCCCGCGTTATCGTTGACGTTTTTCGCGAGCAAGCTCGCTCCTACCAGTTTGATCGTATTGTCAGCTCAGGCGTTGGCCAGTTCGGAAGAGTTGCCCTTCGGCCGTGCCAGCCAATAGCCCAACACCGCCAGTGGCGCCGTCGCCAGCATCACAATCACCGTGATCAACAGTGGTTGCTCGATCATCGACGACACCAACAGGCTGGCCACGAAGCACAAGCCCAATTGCAGGGTATTTTGCAGGGCCGCCGCCTTGCCGGAATTTTCCGCAAAGGGCATCAGCGCATTCGCCACCACAATCGGGTAGCTGGCGCCGTTGCACAGCGCCATCAGACAGAACGGGATCAACAAGGTGGTCAGGGTCGGCACACTCAAGGTGGCCACCAGGTACAACGCCACCATGCTCAAGCAATAGGCGACCAGCAACCATGGCAGCAGGGTTTTACCCGGCAGGCGCTGCAAGGCGCTGCGGCAACTGTAGCCGCCAACGAGAAACGCCAGGGTCGGCAGCACGTAGCTGAGGCCAATGTCATTCGGGCTGTAACCCATGCCACCGAGGATGAACGGCGAGGCGGTCAGCCAAGCGAAGAAGCTGGCCGAACAGGCGGCGAAGATCATCACATTGCCGGTAAACACCCGAGAAGTGAGCAATTGCCCAAACCCCAGGCGCACCGGGCTGCCCTTGTGCTCCGAACGCTTGGGCACATTGCGCAGGAACAAGGTCGGCAACAACAGCAACAACGACACCACCAGCAACACGCCGAAGATCGCCTGCCAGCCAAAGTGATTCAGCACCATGGCGCCCAACAGCGGTGCCAGGGCCGGCGATAGCGACATCAACGGCATGATGCTGGCGAAGACGCGGTGAGCCTTGTCGGCCGGGTAGCGATCAATCACCAAGGCCTGCCAACTGACGGCGGCGGCACACACGCCAATCGCCTGCATAAAGCGCAGGGCCAGCAGTTGCGGCGCGCTCTGAACCCAGAACATGCCCAGGCAACCGAGCACAAACAGGCTCAGGCCCGCGATCAGAATCGGCTTGCGCCCCAGGCGGTCCGAGAGCGGCCCCCACAGCAACTGCCCCAGCGCAAAGCCGGCAAGGAAAATACTCAAGCTGGCGCCCACCGCGCCAGCACCAATGTTCAACTGCTCGCCCATGGCGCCAAACGCCGGCAAGTACATGTCCATGGCGAGATAACCGAGCATGCTCAGCCCCGCCAGATACCAGGTAAAACCAAAAGAATTTTTCATCGAAGCCTTGTAGATACTGCCATCAAACTATTTGCTGACTGTCGCCCATTATGAGGCTGACAATATCTGTGTGAAGCGATAATAATTGGACACTCTTATCAATAATTTTGAAGGCAGTACCTATGTGGTCGGAATATTCCCTGGATGTGGTGGACGCCGTCGCCCGTCACAGCAGCTTCAGCGCCGCCGCCCAGGAACTGCACCGTGTACCGTCGGCCATCAGCTACACCGTGCGTCAGCTCGAAGAATGGTTGGCCGTGCCGCTGTTTGTGCGTCGGCATCGCGACGTGGAACTGACCCCTGCCGGCCGCCTGTTTATCGACGAAGCCCGCGGCGTGATGAAAAAAATGCTCGGCACCCGGCGCCTGTGCCAACAGGTGGCCAATGGTTGGAGCGGCCAGTTGAAGGTGGCCGTGGACTCCATCGTCAAACCCCAGCGCTGCCGGCAATTGGTGCTCGACTTCTATCGGCAGTTTCCCGAAGTGGAATTGCTGCTCGAATACGAGGTGTACAACGGCGTGTGGGATGCGTTGGCCGATGAACGCACCGACATCGTGATCGGCGCCACCAGCGCGGTGCCGGTGGCCAGCCACTTCAGCTTCCGCGACATGGGCCTGTTGAACTGGCTGTGCGTGGTCAGCGCCCGGCACCCGCTGGCGGCGGTGGAAGGTTTGCTCAGTGATGACCAACTGCGCCCCTTTGCCTCGCTGTGCATGACCGACACCTCCCGCAACCTGCCCAAGCGCGACACCTGGACCCTGGATAACCAGCGCCGCCTGGTGGTGCCCAACTGGGCGTCGGCCCTGGATTGCCTGCGCGATGGCCTGTGTGTAGGGATGGCGCCGGCCCATCAGGTGTTGCCATGGATCGAGCGCGGGGAGTTGGTGGCGCTGCAATTGAGCCGGCCATTTCCGGCCAGCCCGTCGTGTGTGGCGTGGGCGCAGAACAAACTGTCGCCGGCCATGGCGTGGTTGTTGGAGTACTTGGGGGACACCGAAACGATGAACCAGGAATGGCTGAATGGCCCCTCTTTCTGATCACTCCCACGCTGCTGATTGCTGATCGTTCCCACGCTCTGCGTGGGAATGCTGCCCTGGACGCTCCGCGTCCGCTCTTAACGCGTGACGCGGAGCGTCACAGGAGGCGTTCCCACGCATAGCGTGGGAACGAGCATCGTCTTTCAGTCCAGTAGGCGGGTGATGGCTCGCACGATCATCTCCACTTCCTTGCGCTCCAGCGTCAGTGGCGGCAACAGGCGAATGACCTTGCCCCGCGTGACGTTGATCAACAGCCCATGCTCCTGCGCTGCCCGTTGGGCCAGGTCGCGGTAAGGGCTGGCCAGTTCAATGCCGATCATCAAGCCCTTGCCACGAATCGCCCGCACCTGCGGATGTTCCTCCAACTCCATCCGCAACCGCGCCAGTAAGTGTTCTCCCTGGCACGCAGCGTTCTCGAGCAAGCCTTGCTCCTGGATAATCTCCAGCACCGTACACCCGACGCGACACGCCAGCGGGTTGCCGCCAAAGGTGCTGCCATGGCTGCCTGGGGTGAACAGCTCAGCGACGGCAGCGCGGGCCAGGCAGGCGCCGATGGGCACGCCATTGCCCAGGCCTTTGGCCAGGGTCATCACGTCCGGCACGATGCCTTCGTGCTGGAAAGCAAACCAGGTGCCGGTGCGCCCGATGCCGGTCTGGATTTCGTCGAGCATCATCAGCCAGCCGTGGCGCGTGCAGTGATCGCGCATGGCTTTCAGGTAGCCTGGTGGCGCCACCAACACACCACTTTCACCTTGGATTGGTTCAAGCAGTACCGCCGCGATGCGTGTACCGAACTGCGCGGTGACCGCCTCCAGAGCCGCCATGTCGCCAAACCCAATCTTGATGAAATCGCCGGGCAATCGCTGGAACCCCAGGCGCACCGAAGGCCCGTCGCTGGCAGCCATGGTGCCTAGCGTGCGGCCGTGGAAGGCGTTCTCCATCACGACCACCAACGGCTGTTCGATGCCTTTTTTCCAGCCATGCAAACGCGCCAGCTTCAGCGCCGTCTCGTTGGCCTCGGCGCCGGAATTGTTGAAGAACGCGCGGTCCAGCCCGGACAGTTGGGCCAGGCGCCGGGCCAATTGTTGTTGCCAGTCGATGCTGTAGAGGTTGGAGGTGTGCAGCAGCAAGCCGGCCTGTTCGCTGATGGCCGCCACTAACCTGGGGTGGGAATGACCAACATTGGTCACCGCCACGCCGGCCACGGCGTCCAGGTATTCGCGGCCCTGTTGGTCCCACAGGCGCGTGCCCAGGCCGCGGGTGAAGCTCAGGGCCAGGGGTTGATAAGTGCTCATCAGGCAGGCGGCGGTCATGGTGGCGGCTCCAGTGCATCGTTGGGGTGGATCAAGTATGGTTAACCACCCTCGCTGGATAAACGCAGAATTGCTGCAATAACTTTAAACCAGGGCTTGATAATGGATCTGTTCCAGGCAATGTCGGTGTACGTGAAAGTCGTCGAGACCGGCAGCATGACCGCCGCCGCGCAGGAATGCGGGATTTCGACCACCATGGTGGGCAACCATCTGCGAGCGCTGGAACAACGGCTTGGCGTCAGCTTGCTCAAACGCACCACGCGCAAACAAAACCTCACCGAATTTGGCGGGCAGTATTATCAGCGCTGCCTGGAAGTGCTGGGGCTGGTGGCCGACTCCGAGCTGCTGGCCGAGCAGGTCCACAGCGAAACCCCCAAAGGCAGCCTGCGCATAACCGCGCCCCCGGTGTTCGGCACCGAACGCCTGGTGCCGGCCTTGAGTGAGTTTTCCCAGCGCTACCCACTTATCGACCTGTACGTGGTGATGAGCAATGAGCGCATGGACCTGGTCGACAGCGGTTTTGACGTGGCGATCCGTCTCGGCGAACTGGAAAGCTCCAGCCTGATCGCCCGGCCTCTGCAGGCCTATACCCTTACCCTTTGCGCCTCCCCTGCCTACCTGGCGCGACGCGGCACACCGCACACCCCGGATGACCTGCAGCAGCATGACTGCCTGGCATTCGCCTACCCCGCGAACGACAACTGGCGCGATACCGATAAACTCTGGCGCATGACCGGCGATGAAGGTGAAGTGGAGGTGCCGGTGTCTGGCTCATTGACCATCAACAGCTCCCAAGGCTTGCGCCAGGCCGCCATCAACGGCATGGGCATCAGCATGTTGGCCGATGCCCTGGTGCAACCGGACCTGGAGAGCGGCAAGCTGGTGGCCTTGCTGACCACCTATAAACTGCCCAGCCGCCCCATGCACCTGATGTATCGCCAAGACCGCTACCGCCTGCCCAAGCTGCGGGCGTTCGTCGACTTTGTAATGGAGAAATGGGCGCGCTAGAACGCCACGCCCAACTCACGCAAACGCGCAGCGGTGCGCTCGGCCGATACGTGATGAATGCCCTGCCAGCCCAACGCAATGGCAGCCTCGATGTTGCCGGCGACGTCGTCGATAAACACCACTTCACTGGCCTGGACATCCGGCAGGTGCGCACGCACTTGGGTGAGGCTGGCGTGGTAGATCGCCGGGTCAGGCTTGATCAACTTCACCTCGCCGGACACCAGAATGTCGCGAAAACGCGTCAGGAATGGATAGTTGGCCCGGGCGTAAGGGAAGGTTTCAGATGACCAGTTGGTGAGCCCGAACAGCGGCATCTCAACCTGATGCAACGCTTCGAGAATCGCCACGCCCTCGGGTAATTCAGCCCGCAGCATTTCGGGCCAGCGCTCGTAATAAGCCTGGATCAGGGTCGTGTGTTCGGGGTATTGGGCAACCAGGGTGCAGGTGGCTTCAGCCAGGGAGCGCCCGGCATCTTGCTCGGTGTTCCAGTCCTGGGTACAGATGGTGTCGAGGAACCACTGGCGCTCGACGTCGTCGGCAATCAGCTTGCGGTACAGGTGCTGCGGGCTCCAGTCGAACAGGACACCGCCGAAATCAAAAACTACTGCACGAATCGTCATCAGATCCTCCGTTAGCGTGGCTTGATAGCTGCTGGAGTCTGACAGATCTGAAAGAGGGAGGCGGCCGCCGAGATGTAAGAAGTGTCTGAAAAGACAGGTGGGAGGAGGCATGGCCTCATTGAGCGAACGCAATGCTCAAAACAACGAAGATCAAATGTGGGAGCTGGCTTGCCTGCGAAAGCGGTCGTACAGCCTCAGATGCTGCGACTGACACACCGCCTTCGCGGGCAAGCCCGCTCCCACAGGGGATTTGCGTTAACTGACTGGCATCAGGGCAAGCCCGCTCCCACATTTTTTACCGCGTTTTAAGCCTGGATCAGGCCGTTGATTTTGACGGTCGGGTTCACATCCGCGTCGTAATCCACGCCGTCGACCTCAAAGCCAAACAAGCGCAGGAACTCGGCCTTGTAACCGGCAAAATCGCTGATCTCGTTGACGTTGTCGTCGGTCACCTGGTTCCACAGCGCGGCCACGGCATCCTGGACCTTCGGCTCCAGCTCGGCCAGGTCGGCACGCAGGCGGCCATCGGCGTCGAGTTTCGGCTCGCTGCCGTACAGGCTGTCCTTGAACAGGCCGTAGACCTGCTCGATGCAGCCTTCATGGGTGCCCTGCTCTTTCATCACCTTGAACAGCAGCGACAGATACAGCGGCATGATCGGGATCGCCGAGCTGGCCTGGGTGACCACGGCCTTGAGCACCGACACACGGGCGTCGCCCTTGAGCGCAGCGAGGTTTTCGCGCAGGGTCAAAACTTTCTTGTCCAAGTCTTTCTTGGCTTCGCCGATGGAGCCGTTCCAGTAGATGTCCTGGGTCAGCTTCTCACCGAGGTAGGTGAACGCGGTGGTCTTGGCGCCTTCGGCCAATACATCGGCGTCACGCAGGGCGTCGATCCACAGCTGCCAGTCTTCGCCGCCCATGACCTTCACGGTACCGTCGATTTCTTCCTGGGTCGCAGGCTCAAGCGTGGTGTCGACCACCACGCCCTTGTCGGTGTTGATCCCGCGCAGGGTCACGGCCTTGCCGATTGGCTTGAGGGTGGAGGTGTGCACCACGCCTTGCGGGTCGGTACGGCGTGGCGCGGCCAGGCTGTAGACCACCAGGTCGATCTTGCCCAGGTCTTTCTTGATGGTCTCGATGGTCAGGCGCTTGATCTCGTCGGAGAACGCGTCGCCGTTGATGCTCTTGGCGTACAGGCCTTTTTCCACGGCAAACTTCTCGAACGCCGCGCTGTTGTACCAGCCGGCGGAGCTCAGCTTGCCTTCTTCGCCTTCTTTCTCAAAAAACACGCCCAGGGTGTCGGCGCCACAGCCAAACGCAGCACTGATGCGCGCGGCCAGGCCGTAGCCGGTGGAGGCACCGAGGACCAGTACCTTTTTAGGGCCGCCCTCGATGACGCCGTTTTTGGTTACGTAGTCGATCTGCTCTTTGACGTTCGCTTCACAGCCAACAGGGTGAGCGGTCACACAGATAAAGCCACGAACCCGCGGTTTGATGATCATAAAAATTTCTGCCTCTTCCAAGGTGCCGAAGGCCAATAGTGGCCATTCAACTTCAATCGTACCGGTCTATGACGCCTGAAAAACCGAAGCGTCACGATAGTCGCAAATCTTCTGTTCTCAAAATTCAATCCACAAAACGTCGGAGCCTGCACGGCAACGGTTACAAATTGTGCAGCAGCTTCACAATTTCACCCTATTTAAAAACGCCTGCCGGCTCCATAAACCCCTATGATGACGAGATTGTTTCAATATGTTTCGGCTTTGGAGCCTCGTTTCATGAGCAAAAATGCTGTCGGCAAGAAGCTGGTATCCCTGGCGTGGGTACTCGGCGTTCTGCTATTGATCTATTGTTTCCCGCGCAGTTGCCTGGTGTTTCTGCTGTTGGTGGTGTGCTGCGGCGTTTATGACTTCCTGCGTAACGGCCTGTACGACCGCGACACCATCAAGAAGTATTTTATCGGCAACGGTCGTAATACCTGGGTGCTGGCACCGTTCAACACCCTGCTCGACCTGCTCAGCAGCCGCAACCGGCATGTCTACACCATGAACGACCTGCCACCGGCCTGGCGCGAAGACCTGCAACAGGTGATCGACGACGCCATGGCCCGCAAGGATGAAATCATCAGCTACCTGGACGAGCGCATGGCCGAGAAGAAACGCGGCATGTTGTTCTTCCAGTGGTACGGTCGCCCGATCGAAACCACCCTGGATATCCCGCAGCTGCGCAAGAAACTGCCGTTCGTGAAAACCATCGGCGTCTCGGTGTTCAACGAGAACCGCTCGACCTCGTTCCACTTCGGCCCCCTGCGCATGATGTTCCGTGTGCTCTACAACATGGCGCCGGCACCGCACCATGAGGGCGTGTACATCCAGGTGGGCAAGCACAAGCACTACTGGCACGACGACCCGCTGTTTATCTTCGATGACACGCTGATGCACGCCTCCTTCAACAAAAACGACGCCAAACGCTACTGCCTGTTCATTGATATTGTGCGCCCGACCCTGCTGCCCTCGGTGCTCAACGCCGTGATCGCAGGGTTTGCCGGCCTGGTCTTTACCCTGCGTCGGGTTTTCTACAAAAACTGGAAGCTGATTCAGTAAGTTCTGCGGCATGATGGTATTGGACGGCATTTGCGCTGGGCCTTGCGCCTGAGGTAAATAACCGTCTCGTGCGACCTTAATTGGCGCTCACCATTCTCAAGCCATCGCCCCCTAGCGGGCGCGGTGGCTATGCTTTCAAGGAATCAGAATGCCCCAACGTCAAGTCATCAACGCCTCCGTCAGCCCCAAGGGCAGCCTCGAAACCCTGTCCCAACGTGAAGTGCAGCAACTGAGCGAAGCCGGTACCGGCAGCATCTACACCCTGTTCCGCCAATGCGCCCTGGCGATTCTCAATACCGGCGCGCATATCGACAACGCCAAGACCATCCTCGACGCCTACAAAGACTTCGAAGTGCGTATTCACCAGCAGGACCGCGGCGTACGCCTGGAACTGCTCAACGCCCCCGCCGATGCCTTCGTCGATGGCGAAATGATTGCCAGCACCCGCGAAATGCTGTTCAGCGCCCTGCGCGACATCGTCTACACCGAGAACGAGCTGGATAGCCAGCGTATCGACCTGAGCAACTCCCAAGGCATCACCGATTACGTGTTCCACCTGCTGCGTAACGCCCGTACGCTGCGCCCGGGTGTCGAGCCGAAGATCGTGGTGTGCTGGGGCGGCCATTCGATCAACACCGAAGAATACAAATACACCAAGAAAGTCGGGCACGAACTGGGCCTGCGCAGCCTCGACGTGTGCACCGGTTGCGGCCCCGGCGTGATGAAAGGCCCGATGAAGGGCGCAACCATTTCCCACGCCAAGCAGCGCATCACCAATGGCCGTTACCTGGGCTTGACCGAACCAGGCATCATCGCTGCCGAAGCGCCGAACCCCATCGTCAACGAGCTGGTGATTTTGCCGGACATCGAAAAGCGCCTGGAAGCCTTCGTGCGTGTGGGCCACGGCATCATCATCTTCCCCGGCGGCGCAGGCACGGCCGAGGAGTTCCTGTACCTGCTCGGCATCCTCATGCACCCGGACAACCGCGACCTGCCGTTCCCGGTGGTGCTCACCGGGCCGAAACATGCCGCGCCTTACCTGGAACAATTACACGCGTTCGTCGGCGCCACCTTGGGCGAAGCGGCGCAGAAGCATTACCAGATCATCATCGACGACCCGGCTGAAGTGGCCCGCCAGATGACCACCGGCCTCAAGGCGGTGAAGCAATTCCGCCGCGAGCGTAACGACGCGTTCCACTTCAACTGGCTGCTGAAGATCGACGAAGGCTTCCAGCGCCCGTTCGACCCCACCCACGAAAACATGGCCAGCCTGCAACTCAACCACGCGCTGCCGGCCCATGAACTGGCGGCCAACCTGCGCCGGGCGTTCTCGGGGATCGTGGCGGGTAACGTCAAAGACAAGGGTATTCGCCTGATCGAGGAGAACGGCCCGTATGAGATCCACGGCGACCCGGCGATCATGAAACCGTTGGATGAATTATTGAAGGCGTTCGTGGCCCAGCACCGCATGAAACTGCCGGGCGGAGCGGCGTATGTGCCGTGCTATCGCGTGGTGCAATAAGCCAGCGGCGGTCGGTCATAGTTTATATTCGTTTGGGACATAGCAACGCGTGTGAGGAACAAGAGTTCGGACTAGGGTTTTACTATTCCGACTCATTCACCTCAGCGAGCGACCTATGGACCAACGGATATTGTCCTCCGTCATTCCTTACCTTAAGGTAAGGAATATCACGTTGGAGATCTTCACTATGGCCACCGCCACACTCACTTCAAAAGGGCAAATCACCATCCCAGTCCAGGTCAGGACAGCCCTGGGCCTGGAAACAGGCGACCGGGTGGAATTCGTCGAAATGGAAGACGGCAAGTTTTCCATGATTGCCGCGAGCAAAACCGTCAAGGACCTCAAGGGTTTGATCCGCAAGCCTGCCCATGCCGTGTCTATCGAAGACATGAACCGCGCCATCGCGGCCCAGGGAGCAACAGCTGGATGATCGGCCTGGATACCAACGTGCTGGTGCGTTACGTGACCCAGGACGACCCGGTTCAATCAGCCAAGGCGTCCCAGCTCATCGAATCACTCACCGCCGCCTCGCCAGGCTTTGTCAGCCTGGTGACGCTTACGGAGCTGGTGTGGGTGTTGCAGTCCTGCTACCAGTCGGCCAAAAGCGAGGTGGTGATGGTGTTGGAAACCTTGTTGCACACGCGGGAACTGACCGTCGAGCACGCCGATATCATCTGGCAGGCATTGCGCAAGTTCAGCGCAGGCAAAGCCGACTTTGCCGACTGCCTGGTTGAACGCTGTGGCCATGCGGCGGGGTGCGAGTACACCGCCACCTTTGATCTGAACGCGGCCAAGGCAGCGGGAATGAAACGGCTCGGCTAGCCCGCTTTGTTTGTGTAGGAGCGAGCTTGCTCGCGAAAAACTCACAGGCACCGCGCGCAACCTGAATGCCCGCGTAACCGTTGACGTTTTTCGCGAGCAAGCTCGCTCCTACAGAGGAAAGGGTGAGGAGGTTTGGTCAGCGAACCCAGCCACCGACCTGCCAATGGTAGCCATCATTACGCTGCACCCAGTGCGGATGCACGTAGCGATAGCCCTGGCGCACCGGCTCCCAATGGCCGTGCACCGCCACATAGCGCCCGCCTTCCCAACGCCAGTAACCGCGTGACCAGATATAACCCTCGCGTACCGCCGGTTCGACTTCTATCACCTGCACCGGAGGCGGCTGCGGCGCCACCACCTCAACATACTCACGTTGCACCGGCCTGCGTTCATGTACTACACGCTCTTGTACACACCCGGACGCCGCCACCACCATGGCGGCCAATGCTGCATAACGTAACAACATACAAAACCCTCGGGCGCGAACGCCCTGCACCTGCATCAGAAAGTAATCCGCCTTTATTCCAGCCGGGCTCCTGCATGGGCTTTGATTATTTTTAACAGGAAATGTCTGTCAGATTGCTGAACCCACCGGCCTCAAGTCGAACGGGCACTGCTGGCGCTGCATCTGCATGAACAGGTGAGAGAGCTCGCGCGTTTAAACCGAGCCAAAACGTTGTAATACGGCGTCGACAAACCGCCGCAACTTAGCCGTGCGCTGCCGATTCGCGGTGTAGACCAAATGCATTGATCGACTTGGCGCGTCAAAGTCCGGCAGCACCCGCACTAACTGGCCCTCGGCCAGTGCCCTGCGCAAGAAGTCTTCAGGGCCGAGCACGATACCGAAACCATCCAGCGCCGCCGACATCAGCGCCCTGCTTTCGTTGATCTGCAAACGGCTGCTTACCTGCACCCTGTGCGGGACCGCACCTTGGTAAAACACCCATTCACGATCTGCCGGGCGCGACCAGAAGGCATAGCCCAGGCATTCGTGATGCTCAAGGTCTGCCGGCGTCATCGGTGTGCCCCGCGCCTGCAAATAGGACGGTGCCGCACAGACAACCAGGCGATACGGCGCCAGCGGCCGGGCGGTCAGGCCAGTGGTCCCCAAGGGGCCGATACGAAAGGCCGCCTCATAGCCCTCCTCTACCAGGTCGACGAAACGATCCGTAAGGTGCAGATCGATTTGCACATCCGGGTTGTCACGCAAGAATCCGGTGATCAACGGCATCAGGCTGTAGGAGCCGAACGTCACCGGAGCGGTGATTTTCAGCTTGCCACGCGGGGTGTCGTTCATGATTTGCGCAAGGGAATCCGCCGCCTTAGTCTCCGTCAGGATGTGCTTGCAACGTTCGTAGTAAGCGCTCCCCAACTCCGTAAGGCTTTGCCTTCGCGTAGTACGGTTAAGCAAGCGCGCGCCCAAGCGTTGTTCCAAGGCGGTGACATGCTTGGCCACCATTTGCGGTGACATATTCAAGCGCTCAGCGGCACGCACGTAGGAACCGAGCTCAGCAGCCATCACAAAGGCATTCATGCTTGATAAACGATCCATCATTCCCTACCCCTAGTAACAACAGCCGCGCCACAACTGCGATTTATCACCAAATGGTTGCCAATCATCATAGCCACTTCGTACTTCCATCGGAGCAAGCACATGAAGATTGGCGTAATTGGAGCAGGTTTCATTGGGCGTGCTGTGGCACAACTGGCCTTGGCCGCCGGGCATGAGGTGATGCTGAGCAATTCCCGCGGCCCGCACACCATGAGCAGCGTGGTAAGCGGCATACTCGGTGTGCAAGTTGGCAGCGCAGACGATGCCGCACGGTTCGGCGATGTGGTGCTAGTGGCGATTCCCTTTCAACACTACCGCAGCGTGCCCGCGCAATGGCTGGAGGGTAAAACGGTGATGGATGCCAACAATTACTACCCCGACCGCGATGGGCATATCCCAGAGCTGGACCGCTTTGAAACGACTACCAGCCGCTTGCTGGCCGACCATTTGACACATTCACACGTGGTGAAAGTGTTTAACGCGATCTTCGCCCCCGACCTGACGCAAGACGCCCGCCCTCACGGTGCACCTGATCGGCGGGCGCTGCCCGTCGCGGCGGATGACGCCACCGCGAAGGCCGTCGTGACCCAGCTGCTCGATGAGTTGGGGTTCGATGCCGTCGACGCTGGTGAGCTGGATGAAAGCTGGCGATTCGAGCGGGCCAAACCGGCGTACTGCGTGCGCCTGGACCAGGCTGGCTTGAAGGCTGCGCTGGCGGCGGCCGAGCGTGCGGTTGAGCTGCCCCCGGTGGAGCGACACCCGCCGCTCTCCTGAACATTTCCCCACAAAAAAGCCCGCTGACCGTCACCGGTTCAGCGGGCTTTTTCGTGGGTGAGGCTTACAGCGCCAGGTCAGAAACCGGCTTGCTTGGCTCAGCCGCAGGCTTGGCAGCCTCGGTAGCCTGTGGAGCGGCCAATTGCGGGATCGCTGGCGGTGGTGTCAGTTGCAGCACACCGGCAGTGTAGGCCCATTCCTTGGCAACCGCTTCAGGGCTGTCGTTCAGCTTGGTGCCGTAGCTTGGCACGATCTGGTGCAGTTTTTCCTGCCAGGCCGGGCTTGCTACCTTGTCCTTGAACACTTTTTGCAGCACGGTCAGCATGATCGGAGCCGCGGTGGACGCGCCTGGCGATGCACCCAACAGGCCTGCGATGGTGTTGTCGGCAGAGCTGACCACTTCGGTACCCAGCTTCAGCACGCCGCCTTGCTCTTCATCACGCTTGATGATCTGCACGCGCTGGCCGGCTTGCCACAGGCGCCAGTCGGACTGCTTGGCGTTCGGGAAGTACTCTTGCAGCGCCTTGAAACGGTCATCATCAGACAGCATCAGTTGGCCGGCGAGGTACTCGACCAGTGGGTATTCACGAATACCCACTTTGGTCATAGGCCAGATGTTGTGGGTGGTGGTGCTGGTCAGCAGGTCCAGGTACGAGCCTTCTTTCAGGAACTTGGTCGAGAAGGTGGCGAATGGGCCAAACAGAATCACACGCTTGCCATCCAGCACGCGGGTGTCCAGGTGCGGAACCGACATCGGTGGCGAACCTACCGAAGCCTTACCGTAGGCCTTGGCCAGGTGCTGCTCGGCGATGGTCGGGTTCTCGGTCACCAGGAACGAACCACCGACTGGGAAGCCTGCGTATTCCTTGCCTTCAGGAATGCCCGACTTCTGCAGCAAGTGCAGGGCACCGCCGCCGGCGCCGATGAACACGAACTTGGCGTCGGTTTCAGTCTTGGTGCCGTCTTTGAGGTTTTTGTAGCTCACACGCCACGAACCGTCGGCGTTCTTAGTGATGTCCTGCACTTCGCTCGACAGCTTCAAGTCAAACTTCGGCGTAGTTTGCAGGTGAGCGACGAACTGGCGGGTGATCTCGCCGAAGTTAACGTCGGTACCGATCGGGCTCCAGGTGGCCGCGATTTTCTGGCTCGGGTCACGCCCTTCCATCATCAACGGAACCCACTTGGCGATCTGCGCCGGGTCTTCGGAGTACTGCATGCCGGCGAACAGCGGGCTGGCCTTCAGGGCTTCGTAGCGTTTTTTCAGGAACTTGATGTTGTCATCGCCCCACACAAAGCTCATGTGCGGAGTGGAGTTGATGAACGAACGCGGGTTCTTCAACACGCCCTGCTGAACCTGCCAGGACCAGAACTGACGGGAGATCTGGAACGCTTCGTTGATCTCGACCGCTTTCGGGATCTCAACGTTGCCGTTCTTGTCTTCCGGGGTGTAGTTCAGCTCAGCCAGGGCCGAGTGACCGGTACCGGCGTTGTTCCAGCCGTTGGAGCTTTCTTCGGCCACGCCATCGAGGCGCTCGACCATCTCCATCGACCAATCCGGTTCCAGCTCATTGAGCCAGACACCCAGGGTTGCACTCATGATGCCGCCGCCGATCAGCAGCACATCGACTTTCTTTGCCTCTTCCGCGTGAACGGACGTGATCCCCATCGACAAAGCCAGCCCCAGCAGGGCAGTGTTTACTTTTTTAAACATCAATAGCACCTATGATAAAACGCCATCCGCCCTACCGCCTCCGATCATGAGTAACCCTCGTTCACGCTACGTCAGGCAACGTACCGCGGGGTCTGCACAGTCACATAAAGGCTGCAGGGTGGGCACACAAGGCCGATGGATCGACCTCACTGTTATGTCCCTTCTGCGCTGACTTCTTATCATTATTGGCTTCAGCTACCTGGGCGACAGCCAACCGCTGGGACGTATACGGGTGTACGCACCAGGGAAAGACTAGCCCAAGACGGCGCGCAGAATATCACGCTAAACAGCGTTTATGCGCCGTTTGGCCAATTGACAGGCCTAAATCCCGGCTTTTAATGCGCCCCTGTCAAGCCTGGCAGCCGCGACCTGCGGTCACAGGCGTGGAACTCTGCCGAAAATGGCGGTTCTAGACACCTTCGTCGCGGCTTGCGTAGCATCGGCGACTGTCCTTCGTGCACACCTTTCACACAGAGTTACCCATGACTATCCAGCAATCATCCGGGCAGGTACTGCCCGCGCGCAGCGCCGCCAAAATGGAAGCGGCCATGGCCGTGGGCGCCTTCGCGATCGGCACCGGCGAATTCGCCATCATGGGCCTGATGCCCGACATCGCCCAGAACCTGAGCCTGAGCGAACCCCAGGTGGGCCACGCCATCAGCGCCTACGCCCTGGGCGTGATGGTCGGCGCCCCACTGCTGGCCATCCTCGGCGCCAAGTTGCTGCGCAAACACATGCTGCTGTTGCTGATGGGCCTGTACGCCCTGGGCAACTTCGCCACCGCCTTCACCCCGACCTTCGGCTCGCTGGTGGCCTTCCGCTTTATCAGCGGCCTGCCCCACGGCGCCTACTTCGGCATCGCCGCCGTGGTCGCCTCCAGCATGGTGCCCACCGACAAACGCGCCGGCGCCGTGGCCCGCGTAATGATGGGCCTGACCCTGGCCATGCTGCTCGGCAACCCCATTGCCACCTTCCTCGGCCAACACCTGGGTTGGCGCTCGGCGTTCGCCCTGGTCAGCGTGATCGCCCTGCTCACCATCGCCCTGGTCTGGCAATTCGTGCCCCACCGCCACGACGAACAACGCAGCGACCCGCGCAAGGAACTGCGCGCCTTCACCAAACCCCAGGTGTGGATGGCCCTGTCCATCGGCGCAATTGGCTTTGCCGGCATGTTCTGCGTATTCAGCTACCTGGCGCCGACCATGCTGGAAGTGACCAAAGTCTCGCCGCAGTGGATCCCCTTCGGCCTCGCCGCCTTTGGCGTGGGCGGCATCATCGGCAACATTGCCGGTGGCAAGCTGTTTGATCGCATGCAGTTTCGGGCGGTGGGTTTGATATTGGTATGGTCGATGGCGGTGTTGTTGTTCTTCCCCTTCGCTGCGTCTTCGCTGTGGGGCGTGCTGCTGAGCATGGGGCTGGTGGGCACCATGGTCGCATTGGCGGCGCCGTTGCAGATTCGCTTGATGGACATCGCCCACGAAGCGCCGAGCTTGGCGGCAGCGTCCAACCATGCGGCGTTTAACCTGGCGAATGCGCTGGGACCGTGGTTTGGGGGGATGGCGATTACGGCAGGGTTGGGTTGGACCAGTACCGGCTACATCGGTGCTGCTACAGCGCTGGTGGGGCTGGGCCTCTACCTGATTGCCCGGCGGATGAAAGGCGGCCATTAACGCCCTACTGGATCAAACTGTGGGAGGGCTTCTTGTAGGAGCGAGCTTGCTCGCGAAAAACTCACAGACGCCGCGTTTCTTCAGGAAGCCCGCGTTATCGTTGACGTTTTTCGCGAGCAAGCTCGCTCCTACAGAAGGCGATGACGCTTAACTGACAGGTATTAGTGCTTGCCCCCCACCCCATCAATCATCATGCAACAGCCCCGAACCATACTCCCCATAACTACTCCCCAGCCCACTGCCACCAAAATTCATTTTCGCGGCTTTGTTGGGGCTATGGTCGCCAAATGCCTGGCACCCGCCTGAAAAGCACGGGTCGCTGTTGGTCACGCGCGATGAAGATGAACAAGCGCTTAACAACAACGTGCCGGTGATCATCACGACTTTGACGAGGTTCGAGATCATGGTTTCAGTTCCCTATGGGCTGGAGGCGCTGGGGTCCTCTCTCAGTAGGGGATCGTAGACCTCAACAGCGCAGGGAATTATGAAACTTTGCTGGGTGACAGCATGAGTTCAGGTTGCCGCCTTAGGGCAAGGCGGCAGGGTTGGTTGTCAGGCTTTGACTGGGGCCGTTACAGGCGCAACCTGCTCCTGGGCTCGGTCAACGAGTAGCGAACTCAACTCGATTAACTGCTGAATGCCCAGGGCGATGGCGCGTTGGGAGTCGTCGAGGTCGAACGCCAAGGTGGCGGCCATTTCGTTGGCGGATGCGAGGTTTTCGGCGGCATTGGCCAGGAGGGTTTCGGGGTCGATGGTCGGGTTTACGAGGAATAGGTTGTTGCTTGGGAGTTCAACAGGCGCAGCGTCGTCGGATGGGGGCAAGTGATGATGGATTGCTCGCTGGGCTGCGGCTTGAAGCTTGGCATCCACGGACGATGCGGTTTGATCAGTTGAAGAACTGTTTGTGTTGTTGTGCATGGGCGAAGCTCCAAATATTTTCGGGAGTTAAAACGCCTTAGCAGTTCGGACTTCCACCTCCGGCCACTGGGTTTACATACAGCAGCTTGAGAAGGTTAGCGGTGGTAGGTCTGACAGGCAAGCCGAGAAAAGTGTCGGAAGGTTCCTATGGAATATCATAGTCTGGCTTTGCCATATGTACTGCCGTAAAGATCTTCAAAAATAAAGCTCTGAACACTTCACTCCGATTGGCATCAAATCCAAGGAGCCGAACATGTTGAACCAGGATACCGAATACGAAAAACTAACGAGAGAGGTATACGAAGAAATCCTTAGAACTGATGGATTCGATACAATCTTAGTAAAACACAATGTAAACCTCGCTGGAAAATCGACACAAAAGCATCAGCTAGATGTTTATTGGGAATTCAAAGTCGCAGGACTGGTTCATCGCGTTGCCGTTGAGTGTAAAAACTATACATCTACAATAACGGTTGGCAAGGTGAGAGATTTCGCAGCAGCTCTTGATGATATAGGTAATATACAAGGAATATTCATAACAAAAACCGGATATCAAAAAGGTGCAAAGGTATTCGCAGACCATAAAGGCATAGCATTGAAAATGCTTAGAGAACCTACAGCCGAAGATCTAGAATTAGCACTTGGCATTAAAACCATACATACTGCAGGCACAATGTACTATTTAGATAATGTGCGCCCAGCATTAAAATTTGATCTCAACTGGATTGAATCAAATACAACACTGAGAGAAGGTGACTCCATCGAAATATCAGGAATGACGGATAAAATCACAATAGTTGATGAATCCGGCAACATTATCGTTAAATGGTCCAAACTGCAAAATGAACTCGCAGAAAACTCAGGAAAATTTGAAGAGTTTGAAAACCGCATAAAGGTATATAACTTTACGAACCACTATATAATCTGGCCAGACTGTACACACGGCAAGTTAAAGCTAGAAAAATCGCCTTCAAATATAATATACGCGCCATCAAAACAACATCAAGGTTCGAAGGGAAAATCGCAGCAAAGGCTGTATTGAAAGACATAAAGACAGGCGAAATACATCTTCACCAAAGAAAAGTGACAGTCGAGTCCCATACAGAGCGGGAAGACTCATCCAAAAGTACTTTGAGAGGGGGACATCTGAGTCAGACCACAATACCTCCCACAGTGGACTTAGAGAAGAAAAACGAATGAGTCACGACCTGCTGATTCAACCCAGCGCTCCACGGTGTAAGATGCACCCACAAGCTCTTAGACACTTGTCCTACACAGTTAATTCGTTTATTTACTTAAATGATTTCGCGCTATAATTCCGAGGACTTTAGATTAACTAACTGCTCACGCGGGACATTAGTAGAAAACTCACTCACAACTAAATAGTCGAAATAAAAGCTCAGGAACCCTCAAGAATTTCACGTCTTTCCCGCACCACGAAACCCTTCAAATTTTTCAAGCACAACTCAGCTTCAACAGTAGGAATAAGTTTTTTAAACTCTACGTGATACTTCTTAATCACTGCATTGCTAACGGCAACATAATTCTGTAGTTTTTCATATTCACTCTCCACAGAGCGATACAGCTCTTCAACGCGGCAAAAGGTCCTTGCAGCATCAACACCTTTTGCTATCAAACCATCTAAGTGACCAGACAATTCACTATCAAAATAAACATCTACAACCCCCAAAACCACACGAAGCTCAACTTCAACCTCTTTACACTTAAAATACCACTCCAACGATTTCTCTCTAGTTGACTCATACTCAACTCGATAGCTCTCTTTTACCCCTTCAAAAAAAGCCTCTTCCTTAGCTTCAATATAAAGAAAAATGGCCTCATTAACACCCGACGACAAGTGCGCGATATGATAATTCTCAATTTGCTCCACGTACTTATAAATAAGAGAAATTGCAGTCTTGTAGGTATCAAGCCTAAGATCAAACTCTTCCTTCAGCCACACCTCACGCTGCTGCCCCTTCCAAATTAAGTTCTTATAACCTTCCAAATCAACAAGATATTGCGTCCTCACGCGTTCAACTTGATGAGTAATACCTGCAACATCTTCTTTCGTAGCGAGATTTTCACCTTTCTTTTTGATATAACCGGGCAAATAAAACTTAAACAATAAAAACTGAAATACAACAAATACCAAGAAAACCAGCCCTAAAAACCTATTTAAAAAACCACTCAAAAACTCAATATAAATCACCACACCCCTCCAAAAAAACGCCTATTAAATTCTGTTCCGTAAAAATATACAGACAGTCCATCACCGATGGCTGTCATGACTCGGATATCCCTAAACCTTTCGGAAGACCTGTCCAACTCTGTCGCCAACTTGGCCAAAACCATCGTCAACCTGGAGCTGGGGTCCAAGCTGCCGGAGGATACCATTGAAGACCTGACGGAAGATAACAAGGGGGAATTCATTGGGGTCACCGCGTACTACCGCGACAGAGGGACCGGTAAAGGCAGTGAAAGCAGAGGTCAGAGCAAGCCTCGACGATTACGGTAGTTATATGCTATGGAGAAGACGGCGAAACGGGCAGTGGATCGAGAGTGGAACAGACTTGAGGTCAAAAATATCCAGGAAGGTTTGCCTTTAAAATAGCTAAAGTCACCTGCTCTGGACCACGAACCCAAATTTCATACGCCATCACCAACCCAGTAATTTGATTCGCAACGACTGCCTTATGGAGGTATTCGTAGCCCTGTACTCGGACGAAAAATCTAAGCATTTCATCGCTCAACGTAAAAAACTCATCGTGCTCTAAATCTAAAGCGTCTGAGGACTCAAGCAGCTTTCGATAGTAGAAGGCGATCTCGTCTTGGTCGTCCCCCCCTTGAGCACCTATCGGCAGCGTCATATCCGGCCGGCCGTTAAATCCTTCGTGTGCAACCTTGTGGCATTCGAAACACAGCGTAATTCCGTTGCCGAGTTCATATCGCGCCTGCGAAAACAAAGTCCGTCTAAAAACATGATGCGCTTGGACCCGATCGTCAGAATTACAGACGACACACTGGTGAGCATCTCTAGCTCTGACAAACCTACTCCAAAGCGCCAAACACCATCTGTCTGAGCGGTTGTTATCAATTGCTCTATATAGCCTATCTCTAAGCCTGATTAACTGTTCCTTGTCGATAACAGGAACTCCTGAACTACTCATCAGCCTCTCCTTGATTATCGTGGATTGATTGCGCCGGCCAGCTTAGTACCGCGTGGCTCCAACTCACGAAATATTCCTGTTGAAACAACACCAAAAGACAGCACAAACGGACAGATTTATTTATACCATCGCTGAGAAAAAGCTAATCACAAGACAGCAAAAAGCCGCGTCATCCGCGGCTTTTTTGCCTTAGGCCTTCAGTTCATCCGGTGTATGCGTCTTAAGCCAATCAGCCAAGGCGGCATTCATTCGCGTTTGCCAGCCTGGCCCAGAAGCCCTGAATCGCTCCAGCACGTCAGCATCAAAACGAACATTAACGTGCTCTTTAGTGGCTACCGACTTTGGCCGCCCGCGCTTGGGTTTGAGCATTTCCTTCGCCTGAGCTTTGCCAAACAATCCCACAAGCACCTCGCTGGCTGGCTTGGCCTTAGCAAAGTCTTCAGCCGACCACTCAGGGTTCGCTGTATCGACCTTCTCAGGGCTGGGTTTCTTGGTCATAATTTTTGACCTCCCGTTTGTTGGCTTTACGAAAGCTGATGACGTGGACCGCGTCCCCCCGTGGGGTGAACACTACGACATGCAGCCGATCCCCTATGTATCCCATCGCTCGATAACGACACTCACCGTAGTCGAATCGATCATCTTCCACGATCAAGGCCGTAGACCATTCAAAGTCCCGCACTAACGCAAACGGGAGTCCGCGTTCTTCAACGTTACGAGCGTCTTTGGCTGGGTCATAGGTAATATGCATGTGATTATCGTATCCACAATAAATAATCAACACAAGCTGCGCGTCGAAAGCCTACCGAGCATGCACTCGGGTTACCACCGATGATTGGCTGGCTGGGCTTGAGAACCCGCCAAGTACCTGACAAGCATCCCTGATAAACTGTGCCCCATTCGCCTCGCTGACTCAGATCCCCCATGTCCCTACAAACCGCCCCACTCTCCCGCCGCTTTTCAGTCGCCCCCATGATGGATTGGAGCTACTAGTTCTGCACCCATTGAAATACAAGCCGTCCAGTAGATCCTTGATAGCTTCGTACCATTTTTGTACCACCAGTCTTAGCCGTGGCGGCTCGCATTTTGCGTTAGCGCTAAGGATCTCTGACTTCCGCTTCGCGCTACAATTTTAAGATGTCCGAACGGTATGACAAGGAGCTACAGATGACTAGCGATTACTCATTGGCAGATGCGTTGGATCGGATCTACTCCAATCAGCTTGCGTTGGAGGCTGCCGTGATGGAGTTAACCCTCTGGGCAGAGCGGCAGAACGCGTTAGAGATCGGTAATAACGTACGAGGGGCTCTGGAGACCATTGGAGAAAATGCCGGGCATATCAGGCAATGCCTGGCGCGCTTGAGAGGGCCTGCAACGGGATAAGCTGTCATCCCAGTGGAGATAGCTCCTGGCTTTGACCTATCCTTCAACAGAAGCTAGTGAAAGCAATCACATTTGGCTATGATCACGCCGGCGCGCCAGCAGGTCAGGTGCAAAAAAGTGATCCCATTGCTATGCGCTGCACAGCAGATTTGAGATTTTGAGAGTTTGCGCTTCACGTTAATCCAACTGGTGAAATACCGAATTTAGCTTTTGAGCGGCCAATCTGACAGGGCATAAAATATATGGACATATTTGAGTTTTCTGGATCCATCAGAATGAAAGGGCACCCCTTACCAGCACTTGACGCCTCCCCGACCACGAAAGTTCGAATTCGGCACTAATATGAAAATAAAAATTGAAAACTTCGGACCAGTTAAAGAATTCACTTTCGATACACAAAAAAAGTTTCACCTCATCGTGGGCAACAACAACGTAGGAAAATCCTACGTACTAACTATCTATTATTTTATAGTTAAGAGCTTACTGGAGTTCGGTTCATTGGGGCCTCTAAATAGAAGAATGTTTCTATATGAGTTTGCTGACGACGAGGAAGAAACCCCTAAGCAAGAAATTATAGATTTTAAAAACCTCATAAAAGATAAAAAATCTAGATCTCTCAACGCTTCAAATTTCTACCGTCACCTTGCAAAGGAATTCTTACAACAAAGTGTTGGAGAAGACTTTTCAAAAAAGGTCAAAAGCTCTTATTCCGAACATAACTCAATATCCAATAGCTTTTCCGACTCCAACATTGCAAAAGTAACCGTAGACTTAGGAAACGTCAGCTTTTCACTTGAAGGAAATATTGACGAATTCAAAATAACCAATATTAACTTCAATCATGGCGTGATATTAAGATACTCAAAACAAAATCGAAGCACCACGATTATTGGTAAAGACCTTGTAATATATGCATCAACCGCCGAAGACGCCGACGCTATAATTAACAAATTTAGGTCAGTGTGTGTCCGCAGGGTGATTCAGTCACTTATTGATGCTGTAGAAAATATTCTAGATATAGATTATTTGCCCGCATCACGATCAGGTCTATATCAAGCACTTTCCGCTTTTGGACAGATCATCGCTGAGCTTTCTAAAAGTCGTTCATTCCTCACATCTAAAATTGAGCTACCGGGAATTTCCGGTCAACTCAGCGACTACTTTATTCGCCTTACTAATATCGTGGCGATAGATAGGAACGTTCAACGCTTTGAAGACCTCGCTGCAAATATCGAAACAGATGTTCTAAATGGCCGAATAGAATTCGACTTTGAAGAAAAGAAATTATTTTATATACCAAATGGAACAACTCTAAGGCTTGATATTTCTTCGACATCTTCTATGGTGTCTGAAACAGCGCCAATTGTTGCGTATATCCGACATGTAATAGCATGGAATACTGACGAGCCCTCAATCAGAAATCGAGTTAGAAGGCGTAATAAAACAACGCCAATCGAGTTTAAAAAGATACTCATCGTCGAAGAACCTGAAGCACATCTACATCCCGAAAATCAGATAAAAATGACTAGGTTTTATGCGGAGCTAGCTCAGCTAGGCGTGTCCGTAATTATGACCTCACACAGTAACTACGTCTTCAACAAGGCTAGTAACCTAGTGATCGAAGGAATCTTACCTAGTGAAGATGTACAGTGCGACTTATTCGTGATGAGTGATAAAGGTAGTATAGGCATACCGCAGTTGGTTGACGATTTTGGTATAAACGACGAGAATTTCGGTGATGCCTCGGAAGACTTAATTAATGAGCGTATGGAATTGCTTATGGGTGAAAGCTCTGAAGACAAGGATGACTGCAATTGATCCCGAGCATATATGCTGACACCTCAATACAACAAATCATCAGACACACTTTATCTGAACAAGGTATGGAGGTCGAGATAGGAAGCAGCTTACTTCTGGCGAACGGGGATTTAGATACTGAAAATATTGTAATACTGAAACCAGATGATTTTTACTGCACACCTTACTTTGCGGCCCCGCCCAAGTCGGTAGATGGGATAGCGATCGTTAAAGCCGCCAGTGGCAAGTATCACTTCTACATTGTAGAATTAAAATCTTCAAGATTTAAAAACATAAAAAAATCAGATATCCAAGCTAAATTCGATACTATTTTCCAAAGATTCTTCTCTCCGGATTTTCAACATATCTTTGTTGATATGGATTACGAATTAGAAACGTTAAATTTATGGCTTGTATGCGACCCTTTGCAAATGCGCGCAAAATGCCAAGACCATGAACAGTTTCTCGAAAAAGTTAGAATCATAGCAGATCGATTGAGTGGGCTTTTAAATGACTATGCAGCAACATTTAAACCTTTTTCATTCAAGCATCACACGGCAATGATCCGACCGCTCTTGTCTCCACCGACAATTGAACTAGATGGCTACGTAGATCTACTAGCATAAACAATATCTAGCTCAGTAAAAGCTCGCCACTGGCGAGCTTTTTATTAAGAAAATTAATATCAGTGCATCCTTCCTCCGTACGGTCCGTTACTCAATAGACTTGAAAACCTGCAAGATTGGTTCCGGAACACATTTGTCTTTAGGCGATACGCCCTATTGAACTCGTAAACGTTATAGCCAGGCGCGCTTACTTCTATAGAGATAAAAGCATTACCCATGCGCAGTTAAAACGCCTCATGAGGTTCGGAAGTCTCTGTGCAATCATAAATCCCCTAGTAGAAAAATTGTGACTGTGCGGAAGTGCGTGGGGCCTGACTGCGCGTTGACGTAATTCGCTGCCGCAGATACACCGTTCAGGGTGTTCTGCTTTTTTATGTCGCCCCCTGGGAAGCGGGTTAGGAGGGTTAGTTTTTTGCTGTACGCCATTAAATTTTTGTTTTCTAAGGCTTTTCTAAATGATGGCATGGTTAGCTTTTTGGTTAGGCCTGGTTATTTCCTAACCTTTATCAATGTTAAATATTTAATATATTAATTCCTTTAAAAACAGCTGGTTACGAAAATATAACCTTTAACCTAACCCAACCTAACCCATCAAAGTTAGGTCTCAACCCCAATAAATACGGACCTTCCAAGCCAAAAGCCCCCATTCAAAAAAAAACTAACCTTTTTCCCGAGGCACATACTGATTTCAGCCGTCCGTCGCTGCTATGAGCATTGCGTAAACATCCACCCTCGCAGGGTTCCGCAGGTTTCCGCCCTCTCCAAAACGCCAATCAAGCGCCCAGTCTGAGCCAATTTGAGTGGTCCGCAGGTGTGCAGAAAAACCCACCTATTTAGCCCGCAGGCGAGGTGGGGGGACGACGGCGCGCGCTAGGTGCAGACCATCCTACAGACAGCATGTGTCACGTCACTCCCCCAGCCTGATGTGGCACACCAGCTCCCCGCCCCCAGTTCCGCCTACAGCTCGTCGGCTCAAATCGCGGCGCATTTAAACCTCGATTACTGTACGCACATACAGTCATTGAGATTCCCGCTATGAACGTTGACATGGACACCGATGATTGGCTCGGTTGCCCCACTCCACTTGAGATGTACCAGCACCAATGCTCAATCCTCGTAGATGAGCTGGTGGAGACAGAGCGCATGCTGCGTCGAGCGCGGGAGAATATCGCTGGCTTGGTGCAGATGAATGACCTGCTGATGGCAGGCAAGGCGGATGCGGAAGAGAAGTTGGCAGCAGCTGAAGAAAAGATCAGCATGCTGGAACAGCAGTACTCGTTTGCCTCAGTGCAAAGCGTGAAGATTATTACCGGGCAACGAGACCATTTGCTCAGGGAGAATCAGCGACTGCTCATCGAGCTTAGCGTTTACAAGCAGCCATTAGCCTAACTCGTCGGCATAGGCCGCTACTGCTTCCTTAGTCAGCTCCCGCCACTCACCTTCGTTGATCAGTCCCTTGTGCTTGAGGTCGTCGGCCAGGGCGAGCCGCGTTTCGTATCGCTCCTCGGGGGTGGCCGATATAAATGCGGGATCGTTGCGCATTGCAAACCACGCCTCCATTGCGTTCACCTGTTCAATGTTGATCGCCATGACGAATACCTCGGGCCAATGTCTACAGTGTAGAGATTGGCCGGGGAAAGGCTGTTCATCGGCGACGACGAGCGGAGATGCTTATGTGCGGGAGACTTTCGCAGTACCGGGGAATCCACGACTTCGTTGCAGCGCTGAGTATGCCCAATGCTCTGGCGAACTCCGTGGGTGATCAGCCGATAGAGCGCTACAACGTCGCACCGACAACTGCGGTTGCGCTGCTGCACCTGCAGGGCGACCTGCTACACGCTGATCCGGTGCGCTGGGGCTGGAGGCCGCATTGGGCGAAAGACCGCGCCGCGCCGATCAATGCCCGCGTGGAGAAGGTAGCCCACGGCCCGTTCTTCCGGGCGATCTGGCCACATCGTGCAATCACGCCTATCGACAACTGGTTTGAGTGGGTAGATGAAGGCGGACCCAAAAAGCAGCCCTACCTGATCCGTCGGCGGGATGGTGCGCCGATACTCTGTGCGTCCATTGGCCAGATGCCTGACACCGATGAAGGACCAGGCGAGCATGACGGCTTCGTGATTATCACCGCCGATAGTGCCGGCGGCATGGTGGATATTCACGACCGAAGGCCCGTGGTGTTAACCCCGGACCTGGCCCGCGAATGGTTGGACCCGGCAACGCCCAAGGAACGCGCCGAGCAGATGGTGTTGCACCAGGGCGAACCCGCCGAGGCCTTTGAGTGGTTCAAGGTCGACGTCGCGGTGGGCAACGTCAGAAACAAAGGCCCCAGTTTGATCCAGCCGGTGAACTAAAAAAGTCCGCCGAAGGCGTTGGGCTCCCAGTTCATGATCACCAGTTCGCCACTGACTTCGGCCTTCGCCTGGCGTTGATTGGCCGTGCTGTATCGAATATCCACCGTTTCGAAGTGGAACCCCTCAAACACCCGCCTGATATCGGGGTGATCGTTGATGCTCACCATCACCTTGCCCTTGCAACGCCGCATGAACTCAGCCATCCGCTCGTAGTTTTCGAAGGGGAAGTCCACGCCATAGCCGGCGGTCTGCCAATACGGTGGATCCATGTAATGGAAGGTATGTGGCCGGTCATAGCGCTCCGCGCACTCAAGCCACCCTAGATTCTCGACGTAGGTACCAGACAGCCGCTGCCAAGCTGCAGACAGGTTCTCCTCGATCCGCAGCAGATTGATGGCCGGCCCCGTTGTGGCGGTACCGAACGTCTGCCCACTGACCTTACCTGCGAAAGCGTGGTGCTGCAGGTAGAAAAACCGTGCCGCGCGCTGGATATCGGTAAGGGTTTCCGGCCGGGTCATCTTCTGCCACTCAAACACCTGCCTGGAGCTGAGCGCCCACTTGAACTGGCGCACGAACTCTTCCAGGTGGTTCTGCACGACGCGGTACAGCGTCACCAGATCGCCGTTGATATCGTTGAGAACTTCAACCGGCGCAGCCTGGGGACGCATGAAGTAAAGCGCGGCGCCGCCAGCGAAGACCTCGACATAGCATTCATGGGGTGGAAACAGTGGAATTAGACGATCTGCCAGGCGGCGCTTGCCGCCCATCCACGGGATAATTGGTGTGCTCATAAGTGATCCTTGTTTTGAAAATTGGATTCGCTTAGGCTTCGCACCCCCTGCGCAGTGGGGCGAGGCCTTGGTTGGAGCACTCGGCACTTTCGAGTGATTCAGCGTCGAGCGGGTGTTAGCGCACCAGCTCGTCGCCTCGTTTACTGCGCAGGGGGTTTTATGCCCCCACGGGAATTTCATAGGGTTTGAAGCGCACGACCTCTTCCCCAAGCCACTCATTCACCTGCGCCATACGCGCCTGAATCGGCTCCAGTTCATTGGCCGCGTAGATCTGCGCCGCTTCTCTGATCGATCCAAACCCACCCGCGTTTTGCGGCACAATGCCCATCAGCTGCGGCGGAATACGCAAGCTGGCCAGCACGTCGTCGCGGGTCTGATTTTTGATCGAGTTGAATTCATCCTTGGCTGTGACTTCGCTGACCGGGATGATTTGCAGCCCGTCTTTTTTTCCGTTGGGCGAATACACAAACAGGTTGCGGAAGTTGCCAGGCCCCTTGGAGTCCTTCAGTGCCTTGCGCAGGGAATCGACGTCCGATTCGTTCTGTGCAGCGTCGGTCATGTAGAGGATGAAACCGGCATGACTGCCGTTTTCGTAATACTTGCGACGAAAAAGCGTGGCCGATTCATTCAGCAGCGCCGACTGCAGCGCGCTGATCCATTCGGGCAGGCCGTACACCTCCTGATGCAGATCCGCCTCCCGCAGATGAAAAACAGTGCCTGGTTCAAATTCGTGCTCTTCCTTCCAGCCCTGAACCATGAACTGCCGGCCGTCCTTGCCCTGGCGCATGTACTTTGCCAGCGGCGGCACCAGCTCACGCACCGGGCCGAGCATCGAACGTCGTCCTTCCAGATAACCATTGCCCAGGCAAAGAAAATCCAGCGCGAACTGTTCAAACGCAGCGCGCGACAGCAGCCGGTGCGGGATAAAGGTCTTGCTCAACAGGTTGCGCTTGAACATCAACCCCGAGTGCAGATGCACGCTGGAACCCACGGACCGTGCCAGGCCATCCAACGACAGCGGCGGCTCGTACCAGCGTCCGTTAAACCAGCACTCCAGATAGTCGAACACCTCCCGACCGCTCAGCACAGGTGACGGATCGCCGAAGCTGAACGCCTCCATCTTGCTGTCACTGCGCGGGATAAATTCCTGCGTTACCACTGCGGGAGCCTGGGCGAGGTGCTTGTTGTTTCTGCGGCGGTTCGACATCAAAAAATCTCCATCCGCCCGGTGTTGGCAGAGGTCTGCCCCTCCAGCGGTTCGTTGTGCAATGCGTGAAAGAGCGCCCACGCCAGGTCGGCGTGGCCGGTGTTGTCGTTGCGGCCGGCGGTGTACGTGAATTGGCGACCGCCTGCGGTGATGGTCTTGCGGATCGCCATCAACGATTGCGCCATGTCGGTCCAGCCGGCGTCGAACTCCAGACGGCCCCGGTGGATCACGTCGTAAGCCTTCAGCACCAGACGGGTCTTGACCTCTGGCGAATAACTGAAGGTGGTAACGTTGGGGAAGAACTGGCGCACCAGCTGCGCCACGCCGCTGCCCAGGCCAGTAACGTCGATCCCGATGTACGTCACCCAGTAGCGGTCGCAGACGGCTTTAATCACGCTGGCCTGCGCCGCGAAGTCCATCCCACGGAACTGGTGACGTTCCAGCACCCGGAACTTGCCGCCTGGTACCAGCGGCGGCGCAACCACCACCAGGCCGGAGCAGTCACCGGTTTCCGCAGGGTCATAACCCACCCACACCTGGCGATCCCCGAATGGACGCATGGCAAACGGCTTGTAGTCCTCGGCCCACTCAACCCAGCTGTCGACCATGCACGGCTGCAGTACCGTCAGCGGAAAGATGCTCGCGCCGTCGTCAACGAACTCGCACATCAGCAGGTTGGCGAACGCTTCGGGGCTGTACTCGCGGCGCAGCTCCTCAATGTCGAACAGGTCGCAACCGCCCTGCTCCGCGTCGAGAATGGTGACGATTTGGCGCCACAACCGGTCCTCGCAGAATCGCCCTTGCTGGAGCGCGCCATGGGAAACATCGACCTTGGTGTGTTGCGCCGCTGGCTTGCCTTTGTTGAAGCGTTCGCCAGTCCAGAACGTATAGGCCTCGTGGGCCATGGTCGACGGCGTCGAGAAGTAGGTTTTGCGCCACTTCTTATGCATCGCCATGCCGGAGGCGACCTTGTTCAGCTCCTCAAATTTGAACGTCCAGAAGAACTCATCGAAGTAGAAATTACCGTGGTAGCCCTGGGCCGTGCGTGCGTTGGTACCGAGAAAAAACAGTTCGGCGCCATTCGGCAAGACGATGGGATCGCCGGTCAGCTCAACACCAATAACCTCGCGGGCAAATGCTTGGATGTATCCCCGAAACAGATAAGCCTGGTTCTTCGAAGCCGACAGGAATATCTGATTGCGCCCGGTCTCCAGCGCATCAATGAACGCCTCGCGGGCAAAGTAGTAAGTCGCCCCGATCTGCCGGCTTTTGAGGATGACGCGGGTGCGCTGATTGCCCGCCCGGTGCCAGTCTTTCTGGTAGTCGAAACACCCACCGATAAACGCTTCGCGCAGCAGCTCGATCTGGTCTTCGCTGATGTCGTTTTTCGGCGTCTTCTTCTTCGGCCCCTCGTTGCGCTTGGCAAGGTTAGGGTTGAGTTCGGTTTCGGTACCGCCACCTTGGAAACGCTGAATGCGCGCCTGGCGCTCCAGCTGGCGGTGCAGAAGATCAATCTCCTTGAAGTCGCCGCCGCTCTTACCTTCCTTGAGGATCAGTTGCACCAAACGCGCTTCCAGCGCACCGCCGATCCGCTCGACGTTGTCGGCCCGGTCCCACTCGTCGCGAGCCTTCCAGCTGTGTAGCGTTTTTTCCTTTTCGCCCGTAGCCTCGGCAATCTCGCAGATACGCCAACCCATCCAATAGAGGAACTTGGATTGGCGTCTGGGATCGATGGGGAGCAGTTCGGTCGTAGTCATGGCCGCGATGCTGCCGCTCTGGCCTGCGACTCAGTAGCGCCGCCCCTTGTAATCCCGCCCTCTACAATGCCGTCCCGTTGCCGCAACTCGCGCGCGTCACGACCATGCCCCTCATTGCAACGCACTTAGCGCCCAACGCATTGAGGATTCCCGGCATGAAGAAATTTCGCAGTAATTGGTTCCGTGTCGCCGTCGAGGGCGCTACCTCGGACAAGCGCACCATCAAACGCAGTTGGCTGGAACAAGCGGCGAAAAACTTCAACCCTTCCACATACGGCGCCCGAATCTGGCTGGAGCACTTCCGTAGCTTGCTGCCAGACAGCCCGTTCAAAGCCTACGGCGACGTGCTCGCGGTCAAGACCGAAGAAGTAGAAATCAACGGTCAGAAAAAGCTGGCCCTGTTTGCCCAGGTCGAGCCAACACCCGACCTGATCGCCATGAACAAGGCCAAGCAGAAGATCTACACCTCGATTGAAATTGACGACAGCTTCTCGGATACCGGCGAGGCGTACATCGTCGGCCTGGCGGTGACCGACTCTCCTGCCAGCCTGGGCACCGACGTACTGTCTTTCTCTGCGCAGAAGCCCGAATCCAGCCCCTTCAAAGACCGCCACTACTCGGCGACGTCGATGTTCACCGAGGCAGTGGAGATCGAGCTGCAGTTTGAAGAAGTCGAAGACAAGCCCGGCCTAGGCGCCCAGCTTTTCAGCAAGGTCCAGGCGTTGCTGGGCGGCAAACAGGCAAAGGACGATGCAGAGTTCGCCCAGATCGGCCAGGCCGTTGAAGCGATTGCCGACCACGTCAAAGACCTGCCAGATCAACTCGCCGCCGAGAAGAAATTCTCCGGCGAACTGAACACCAAGGTCGAGCAGCTCAGCAAAGACCTGGTCGAGCTGAAAACGACCCTCGGCAACACACAAGACCACTCCCAAACCCAGCGCCCACCGGTAACCGGCGGCGGCAAACAAGCCCTGGCTGAATTCTGACCTGCGGCCTCAACCGCCCAGCCCACTATCGGAGACACCCATGCGTAACGACACTCGAAAACTCTTCACTGGCTACCTTGCCCAGGTGGCACAGATCAACGGCGTGGAATCGGCCACCGCCACGTTCAGCGTGGACCCGACTATCCAGCAGCGCCTGGAAACCAAGATTCAGGAATCCAGCGAGTTCCTGACCAAAGTCAACGTCATCGGCGTCGACGAACAGGAAGGCGAAAAGGTCGGCTTAGGCGTCGGCGGCACCGTTGCCAGTCGTACCAACACCAAGGTCAAGAAGCGTGAGCCAAGCAGCATTGGCACTCTGTCCAGCGACAAGTACCGAGCTGAGCAGACCGACTTTGACACCTACGTCAGTTACAAGCAGCTCGACGCTTGGGCGAAGTTCCCGGACTTCCAGACTCGCCTGGCCAGCGCAATTGCCCAACGTCAGGCGCTCGACCGTATCCAAATCGGTTTCTACGGTACTTCGGCCGCTGAACAAACCGACCGCACCGCGCACCCGTT
The DNA here is from genome assembly GCF_001320835.1 of Pseudomonas sp. NBRC 111138. Lineage (NCBI taxonomy): Bacteria > Pseudomonadati > Pseudomonadota > Gammaproteobacteria > Pseudomonadales > Pseudomonadaceae > Pseudomonas > Pseudomonas sp. NBRC 111138. The sequence continues at coordinate 37,345 of NZ_BCBO01000080.1, forward strand.
GCTGGAAGACGTCAACATCGGTTGGCTCCAGCAATACCGCACTCACGCGCCTGACCGCGTACTGAAAGAAGGCGCCGTCGCCGGCAAGATCACCATCGGTAAAACCGGCGACTTCAAAAACATCGACGCCCTGGTCTATGACGCCATTCAGTTGCTCGACCCTTGGTACCGCCGTAACCCTGGTTTGGTGGTACTGACAGGCCGAGAGTTGGTGCACGACAAGTTCCTGGCCCTGGTCAACAAGGACCAAGACGCAACCAATACCCTGGCGAGCGACCTGATCATCTCGCAGCGCCGCGTCGGTGGCCTACCGCTGTACGAGGTTCCTTACATCCCTGAAGGCACCATCCTCATCACCACGTTCGCCAACCTGTCGGTGTACTGGCAGATCGGTGGGCGCCGCCGCTACCTCAAGGAAGAGCCGGAGTGGAACCGTGTCAGCAACTTCGAATCGTCGAACGAGGCTTACGTGGTTGAGGAATACGGCCTGGGTTGCCTGCTGGAAAACATCACCCCAGTCGAAGAAGCCGGCAGCGAGGGTTAACCCCATGGCACTCAGCATCGCCCAAGCCCACCAACGCCGCGCACGCGCGGCCATGGAGGCGGCAAAAACAGCACCGCAGCAATCCATGGCTGGTGCCACGGCCTACGAGCATCAGTTGAATCAGCTGCTGCAAGACCGCTTGCGCTTGAAGGCCATCCAGTCCAACGAAGGCAAGGCTGCGCTCAAGCTGCAGCTGCTGCCTGAGTACATCCCGTATGTCGAGGGCGTGCTCCAAGCTGGCAACGGCGCTCAGGACGACGTTATGACCACTGTCATGGTCTGGCGCGTCGATGTTGAGGACTACAGCGGCGCGCTGGACATCGCCGACTACGTCCTCAAGCACAAGCTGATCATGCCGGACCGCTTCGAGCGCACCACCGGTTGCCTGGTCGCGGAAGAAATCGCTACAGCCGCGCTGAAAGCGCAGAAGGCCAACGGCAGTTTCGACTTAGCGATCCTGCACCGCACGGTTGAACTGACCGAAGCCGAGGACATGCCCGACCAAGCCCGCGCCAAGCTGTTCCTGGCAACTGGCCGCGCCACCTTGCACGGCATCAGCGCCGAAGAGCCTGGTCAGCCTGGACACATTCAGGCCGGTATCGACCTGCTCAAGCGCGCCATCGAGCTACACGACGGCTGCGGCGGTAAGAAAGATTTGGACGGCGCCGAACGCCTCCTGAAAAAACACGCTGCCACTGGCAGCTAACCGAGCGTCCCCACGCACCCCGCCGGCTCGGGGCGGATCGGCCAGGCCGCTCCTCCTGAACGTGAAGCCCCGACCACCGGCGACCTATTTTCGAGTGCAGTCTCATGAGCGCATTTGTTGCCAGCGGCACCGTCGCCAGCGGCCACATAAACACCGACCCGTTCTGGCCGTCGATTGATCTGGACAACCTGCGCGCCACTCTGCGCATCGACTCCAGTGTCACCCCGGCCCGCCTGGAAACCGCCGTGATCGCCGCAGCCATCAACCTCAACCGCGAACTGAGTGACTGGCGCACTGCTCAACAGGCGGCTGGCTACGCCACACTGGCAGACGTCCCAGGTGATCGGATCAAGGACGTATCGGTAAAGGCCCACCTCTATCGTCGTGCCATCGAAGCCGGTACCGGTGCCGAGGTGTGCGAGCGTTACCGCGACTACAGCGCCACCAACTCCGGCAATGCCAAGGCCGAAGAGACTGCACCCACCATCGACGACTACCGCCGCGACCTGCGCTGGGCAGTCCGTGATTTTCTCGAAAAAAACCGCACCACTGTGGAGCTGATCTGATGCCAGTCACCATCCGCGCCAATCAAAACGAGACCGTCGACGCGCTGTGCTGGCGGTATTACGGCCGAACCGCGGGCGTCACCGAAGCGGTGCTACAGGCGAACCCCGGATTGGCTGATCACGGCCCCATCTTGCCGCACGGCCTCCCCGTCAACATGCCCGAAGCCCAGACCAGCGCGCCCCAGCGGCAGATGGTGAACCTATGGGACTGATCCCCTGCAACCAAGGAAACCCACACCATGGCTGATCCGACTTCCAGCGCCGTGACCGGCCTGCTTATGGGCCTGGGCCTGGCAACCGTGACGCCGATTATCGACGGCGAGGCGCTGTTTGGCGCAATCCTCGGCGCATGGCTGGTGACCAGCACCAAGCATGACCTCAAGGTCTGGCAGCGGCTGGGCTCGCTGTTTCTGTCGGCCGGCGTGGGCTATCTGTTCGCGCCGATGGCCCTGCAAGCCCTCCCGTTCATCACCCGCGGCGGCGGTGCATTTGTCTGCGCCTTGGTGGTCATCCCGATCAGCATCAAGCTGATGGTGTGGGTGGAAAAAGCGGACATCTGGGACATCTGGCGTCGCATCCGAGGGGGCAGCTGACATGCCAAACATCGAACTGGCCGTGCAACTGATCACGGCAATCGCCTACTTGCTGAGCGCCTTCCGGTTGGCCTGCTACACCCGAGGCGCATCCCGGTACCGGCGCAGCATCTCACTACTCGCCAGCCTGTTCGGCTCCGCGCTGTGCATCTGCGGTCTGGAAATTCTGCTGTACCGCCAGCCCACCAGCCTCTGGCAAGCCGTCTCCATCGTATTGCTCTGCACCCTGATTTTCCGTTCACGCGGCAACGTCGCCGCCCTGCTGAGGCCCAGCGCATGACCACCACCCTTCGCCATGGCGACCGCTCGCAGGCGGTGCTTATCCTGCAAAAGAACCTCAACAGACACGGCACCAAACTGGTGCCCGACGGCCACTATGGTGACGCTACAGAGACGGCCGTCCGTGCGTACCAGGTGAAAGTTGGTCTGGTAGCCGATGGCGTTGCCGGAACCAAGACCCAGGCCAGCCTGGCCGGCGGTGACTGCGCCCAGTTGCTTCGCAACAGCGACCTCGTCGTCGCAGCCGAACGCCTGGACGTGCCGCTGGCAAGCATCTACGCGGTCAACGAGGTCGAGTCCAAGGGCAAAGGCTTCCTTGACAATGGCAAGCCGGTCATCCTGTTCGAACGGCACGTTATGTACCGCCAGCTCGCCAAGGTTCGACACACGGGCGATGACCCCGCAGAGATCAAGCGCCATGCCGACGAACTCGCCGCGACCAACCCCGCCCTGGTCAACCCGAAGGCCGGTGGTTATATCGGCGGTACCGCCGAGCACCAACGCCTGGCCATGGCCCGCCTGATCGACGACACAGCCGCACTTGAATCCTCATCCTGGGGCGCTTTCCAGATCATGGGATATCACTGGGAGCGCCTTGGCTACGCGAGCGTACACGACTTCGTGGCAGCAATGAGTGTCGGCGAATCGCAGCAGTTCGACGCTTTCACGCGCTTCATTGAAACCGACCCGGTGCTGCACAAGGCGCTGAAAGCCCGCAAATGGGCCGAGTTTGCTCGGCTCTACAACGGGCCGGATTACCTGCGGAATCTTTACGACACCAAGCTGCAGCGCGCCTACGAGCGGCACGCTGGCTGTGAGTGCGGACAAGGGGTGGCGGCATGATTGACTTCGATGCAGTGAAGAAACTCCGCGTGCGGGACGGGGATCTGCTGGTGGTCCCGGAATCGACCGAACAAGACGACATGGTACGCCTGGCCGAGTGCATCCAGCTGATGAACAACGCCAGGGCCGTGATCGTACGCGGCCCGATCAAGCAACTCGACGCCGCAGCCATGAACAAACTCGGCTGGTACCGCGCGTGAGCCCCCTGCGCCAGGCCCTGTACGGCATTGCCCTGCTCGGTGCCCTGGCGCTGCTGATCTGGGGCCAGCAACAGCGCATTGACACCGCCCAAAGCCAAGCAGACCTGGCAAAGAGTGCAGCCAAGACGGCCCGCGAAGACGCCGACCGCAATCTGGCGACCGCCACCACGCTCACCGCCACCCTGAAGCAAGAGCGCGAAAACCAGTCAGCTCTGCGCGCCCAGCAGGATCAACTGCGCCAGGCCCTGGCAAAGCGCGCACGAACCATAGAGGAACTGAAACTTGAAAACGCCGAACTACGCAACTGGGCTATTCAGCCTCTGCCTGACGCTGCTCGCCGGCTGCGCGAGCGCCCCGCCCTCACCGGCGCCGCAGCTTACCGTGACTGGCTGTCCGGCCGTGGTGCCGTGCCAGCTGCCGGCGACAAGCCCAGCCAATAACGGCGACCTACTCACCGACGAAGACCGCGCCGAAGCCGCCTGGGCCGATTGCGCCGCCCAGGTCGACATGGTTTACAAACACCAGCGGGCCAACCCATGAACAAACCTGAGAGCCTCCGCGCTCACCTGCTGGCCACCGTTGCCGAGCTGCAGCACAACCCCGACCTGTTGCTGATCTTCATCGACAACGGCAAGGTCCGCTGCACCGCTGCGGCAACCCTTTCTTTTGAGTACAGCTACGATCTGCAGATCATCTTTACCGCCTTCGCGGGGCACCCTGACAGCGTGATGCTGCCCGTGCTGGGGTGGATCAGCATCAACCAACCGGAGCTGCTCGAAAACTACGAAAAAATGCAAACCGGTATTCAGTTCGAAGCCGACATTCTTGATAAAGACAAGGTAGATCTCGGCCTCACATTGCGCCTGACAGAGCGGGTGGTGGTAGGCACGGATGCTCAAGGCAACACGACCGTGAAGCATGCCGGCGAGCCGCAGCGAGTGGCGGGTTACCTCGATCCGAATTGGGTGCCAGGTTCCCAGGGCAACGCCAGCGAATGGGTAGTGCCTGATGACAAATAAGCTGGAAGCCCTGGAGACCTGGGCGTCCGGCCTGCTGGAGCAACTTCAGCCAGCCGCCCGCAATCAACTCGCCCGCTCCATCGGCCAGGAACTGCGGCGCAGCCAGCAAAAGCGGGTGTTGACACAACAAAACCCGGATGGCAGCAAGTTCGCGCCACGGAAAAAGCGAGACTTGCGCGGCAAGCAAGGCCGCATCCGGCGCAAGGTTGAGATGTTCAAAAAGCTGCGCACCGCGACTTATATGAAAGCCCGAGGCGACAGCAACGCCGTGACCGTGGGTTTCACCGGGCGGATCTCCCGCATCGCCAGGGTTCACCAGTTCGGATTGAAAGACCGCGCGGAACGCGGCGCGCCCGAAGTTCGCTACGAACAACGTGAAGTATTGGGCTTTACGGACGAAGACCTTGACTGGATCCGAGACACGCTGATAAATCATTTAAGCTCATAGCTGATACGCTCCTAAAAGCTCACCCGACATATAAGTGTTCGGCATCAATTTTATCTTTATAGACTTGATGCAGCGAAACCAGGTAGGCGAAACCTATCGGAGTAATCTCATAGCTAACCTTTATGTATTGCTCTTGTTTTTGAGCTGCGATATTTATAGTTTTTGTAGCAAACTCGATCTTACGCTTTGCAAGTCTTTGACTGACTAAAATATCACCCAACGAGTTTTCAAGGACATGCTCATTATGATAACCATGCATAAAAATATGAATATTTATAGTTTGCATATCATTCGTAAACCTAACCTGATCATCAAACTGCGGATAGCCAATTTCCTCTTTAACTAAACGCCGAAATATCCCACCTAGAATTTTAGATTTTTCTTCTGAGTCGGCCTTCTCAAGAACATCAAGCAAAACGTTAATAAATTCCTTCTTCTTCCCTTCCTTTTCAAGAGTCTCTGAAAAAGCCTCCCAATCTTCACTTGAAAAGCTACCAGCTGACTCAACAAAAGCCTCTACCTTCTTTTTAAATTTGCCCTCTTTGAATTGCAGATAGGTTTTTATAGTCGCCACCCCTGTCGATATCACAGGAATTTGCTTTAATACTTCACTTTCAACACATGAGTCCAATAACGTTTCCGCATAATCTGCCAGCGGTAGATTTTTAACTGCATCTTTCGCCCTTGCAATTTTCCCTTTCTTCTCGTCAGTCATACCTGCTCCTTTTGGGTGAGATAAACAATTGGTTTCGAGTATAGGTCTATACGTTATCTTCGTTGAGAAAATAGCCGACTTGTAAGAAGCATCACTACAACCCAGCGCGGCTGCGCTCACGCACGCGTGGCGCCACCATCGGCGCCATGAACGACTTAGCCGCCCTCGCCCGCCTGCTCGAAAACCTCATCCGCTTCGGCGTTATCGCCGCCGTGCAGATGGAGCCCCCGCGCGTGCAAGTAACAACCGGAAAGCTGACCACGGCCTGGCTTCCCTGGATCGCATTGCGCGCCGGAGCTGACCGCGAATGGGACCCGCCCACTATCGGCGAACAGGTGATCCTGCTCAGCCCATCGGGCCAGCTCGCCAACGGGATCGCCGTGACTGGCGTATTCAGTGACCTCGTCCCGGCCAACGGCAACCGCCCAGGCCTCCACCGTCGTACCTACTCCGACGGCACGGTGATCGAATACGACAGCGTGGCCCACCACCTCAACGCCACGTTGGCCGACGGCGGCACCACCGACTTGATCAGCACCGGCGGCATCAACCTGGTCGGCGACATCACGCACAAAGGCGACTACAACCAAACCGGCAATCACACCGTCACCGGTCGGGTTGACGTGTCGATTGACGTGGTTGCAGCAGGCGTCAGCTTGGTCACACACCCGCACGGCGGCGTCAAGGCCGGCGGCGACCAGTCGGGAGTGCCCATCCCATTATGAACCGACATACCGGCGGCGCCATCAGCGAGCGCGAGCACATCAGTCAGGCAATCACCGACATTCTCACCACCCGCATTGGCACGCGTGTAATGCGCCGCGAATACGGCAGCCTGGTGCCCGAGCTGGTGGATCACCCCTTCAACGACGTCAACCGTCTGCGCGTTTACGCCGCCACGGTCATGGCGCTTATGCGCTGGGAAACCCGCATCAGCCTGAGCCGCGTGCAGTTCGCGGGAGCGAAAATGCAGGGCCAGGCCTCGATTGATCTGGAGGGCACTGTGGTGGACACCAATGAGCCGCTGAGCCTCAGCGTGCCCCTGCAGCTGGGAGGCAGTGTATGAACAGTTTCGCTGCCATCGACCTCAGCCAACTGCCGCCGCCGCAGATCGTCGAGCAGATCGACTTCGAACAGATCCTGGCCGAGCGAAAGGCGTACATGATCAGCCTCTGGCCGGCCGACGAGCAGGCCCAGATAGCGGCACGCTTGGAGATAGAGTCGGAGCCGCTCACCAAGCTGCTGCAGGAAAACACCTACCGCGAGACCGTATGGCGTCAGCGAGTCAACGAAGCATCGCTTGCCAACCTGCTCGCCACCGCGCGTGGCACTGACCTGGAACAGCTGGCCGGCAACTTCAACGTCAAGCGCCTCGTGATTCAGCAAGGCAAAGCCAATGCCGTGCCGCCTATCCCTACGTTGATGGAGAGCGACGACAGCCTGCGCGAACGTGCGCAGATGGCTTGGGAAGGGTTGAGCACTGCCGGCCCGCGCAACAGCTACATCTTCCACGCCAGAGCAGCGGACGGTCGCGTAGCCGACGCCACAGCCGAAAGCCCCTCGCCTGCCGTCGCCGTGGTCACGGTTCAGTCATTGCTGGGCGATGGCACAGCGCCCCCCGAGCTGCTTGCCGTCGTCAACGCTTACCTGAGCGACGATGACCGCCGGCCGGTGGCTGACCGTCTCACCGTCCAGGGCGCGCAGATCCTGAATTACCAGGTCAAGGCCAAGCTCTATTTGCTGTCGAGCGGTCCAGAGTCGGAACCTATCCTGGCTGCCGCACACCAGCGCCTGCTGGCCTACGTTCATCAACGGCGCCGCTTGGGCATGGAGGTCTCGGAGTCGGCCTTACACGCCGCTCTCCACGTCGAAGGCGTGCGCAAAGTCGAGCTGGAGGGCTGGGTAGATATTGTCGCGACCAAAGCTCAAGCCCCCTACTGCACCGGCATCACATTGAGCCGAGGCATTGAGTAATGGGCGTGCAGCAGCTGTTACCGGGAAACGCGACGTCGCTTGAGCGTCAGGCGGCTCAGGCGCTCGCACAGATCCAGCGTGTACCTATCCCTTTGCGACAGCTCTGCAATCCGAACACCTGCCCCGTCGACCTGCTGCCCTATTTGGCTTGGGCTTTCTCTGTTGACCGTTGGGACAGCAGATGGACTGAAGCCGCGAAACGCGCGGCGATCCGTTCATCCCACTACATCCATTCGCGCAAAGGCACCATCGGCGCTCTGCGTCGCGTCGTGGAACCGCTCGGTTACTTGATTGAAGTCCTGGAGTGGTGGCAAACCACTCCAGAAGGCGTACCCGGCACTTTCGCCTTGAAGGTCGGCGTGTTGGAAACCGGAATCACCGAAGAGATGTACCTGGAATTGACTTGGCTGATCGACGACGCCAAGCCACTCACCCGTCATCTGACCGGCCTGGCCATCAGCCTCGAAACAACCGGGGGCATGAACATTTTCGCCAGTACCTACGACGGCGATGAGATCGACATCTACCCCCCAGTCTTTCGCGACATCGTCACCACGGGCGTTATCGGCGCACCTGGGCGCGAACACACCATCGACACCCTCGACATCTATCCGCCGATACCAGGCGCTATTGGCCTTGCGTGCTACATCGGCGTCGCGGGTCGTGAACATTCCATCGACACACTGGATATCTACCCATGATCGATCCATTCAACGCTCAGTTTTTTGCGATCCTCACCGTTATCGGTGAAGCCAAGCAGGCCAATGCGGACGCGCTCGGCATCCCCTGGAAACTCACCGAAATGGGTGTCGGTGACGCAAACGAAACCAGCCCAATACCCGACCGCAATCAAAAAAAGCTGATCAACGAGCGTCGCCGCCGGCCGCTGAACAGGCTGATGATTGACCCGGCCAACAAAAATATTCTGATCGCTGAACAGATCATCCCGGCAGAAGAAGGCGGTTGGTGGATCAATGAAATCGGACTCTACGACGCTGACGGCGACCTGGTCGCCGTGGCGAACTGCGCGCCTACCTACAAATCCCTGATGTCCCAAGGCTCCGGTCGGACGCAGGTGATACGTATGAATTTCATCGTATCCAGCGCGGCGAATGTGGTGCTGATGATCGATCCGGCGGTGGTGCTTGCCACACGCAAGTTCGTGACGGACTCCATCACTGACGCCATCAATCAGCAGGATGTGAAGCAGTCGGTGCTGGTAGCGACCACTGGCCCAGTAGTCCTGGCCGGTGCGCAAACCATTGACGGCGTGGCAGTCCCGGTAGGTTCGCGGGTACTGGTGAAGGACCAGGCCCAGGGCAAAGACAATGGCTTGTACCTCACCACCGCCGAAATCTGGACCCGTACAGCGGATGCCGATATCGGCGCGGAGGTGACACCTGGTTTGTTGGTTCACGTTGAGCGCGGCGCAGCAAATGGCGACACGCTCTGGCACCTGGTCACTGACGCGCCCATCGTCCTGGGCACGACGCCTCTAACGTTCCAGTGGGCAGGAGGGCAGAACGCGCCAACTCCGCCGGTTAATGACCGCTCTAAACGGGTAACCAACACCGAGGCAGTGCGAAACCAAATCGAGAGCGCGCTCCAGCAGTACCCGGTGCACGTCTTCCGCAAGAACCGGCTGATCAATGGCGCGTTCCAGATTTGGCAGCGAGGCAAGTCAGGCGTCGTTGGAAAAGCCAACGGTGATCCCGAAAGCTTGTTCGGCCCGGACCGCTGGATGATTTACAGTCCAAAGAACGCCACCTGTAATTGGAGCCAACTGCCGCTCGAGCAGGACGCCAATATCAACGAAGCAAAGTTTGCCCTGAGACTCTCGCGGCAAGGTGAAGGCAATGGCTGGAATCTCAGTCAGCGCATCGAGAACGTCGAAACATTGGCCGGCGGGAAGGTCACCGTCTCGTTTTATATGAAAACCAGCGTTCCACATACGTGTGCGGTGATTCTTCGCCAGAACTTCGGGGTCAACTCAACCGAGCCGAACGTCGATGTCGGCACATCGGTGGAGTTGACGACGGTATACAAAAAATACGTCGTTACCCTCGACCTGGGCGGCGTTGTGAACAAGAACAAGGGCGTCGCGAACGACTTCCTGGAAGTTATCTTGGCCAGCGGAGGAACCGGTGCCTACTACACGGACATTACCAACGTCCAGATCGAGTCCGGCAGCGTGGCGACGCCTTACGATTACAGGACGCATCAGGAGGAGTACCGCGCATGCCTGCGCTACTTCGAAAAGTCTTTCCTGCAGGATCACCCGTTGAAATCCAACAACGGCCCGGGGACCTGTATTGCCACCTTCACGCAATCCGCAGCAGCACAGGCCTCGCAGTCAGCCCTGCGTATGGACTTCCGAGAAGTGAAGCGCGTTGTTCCTACGCTGAAGCTGTTTTCACCTGGTGAAAGCTCGTCGGAGATCTGGGCACAGTCGGCCGTAAAACCCTGCACTCTGACGAATATCCAAAGCTTGTGGTCGACAGGCTTTTCGCTTTCATGCCTACCACCGGCAGGGTCTATCCCTGGCTATACCCTACAAATCGAGTGGACCGCCGACGCGGAACTTTGAGGTGACGACTATGAATGCAACCGTGTACAGATTCACCCCAGCCGGCGTCCGTCGAATGAGTGACCATGTGTTCATCCCGGAAGATATGGGCAACAAGGACTGGGTGGCGTACTTGGAGTGGGTAGCCGATGGTGGGCAAACATTGCCCAAGTCGACCGTTGAAGAAGCGGCCAATGAAGAGCGGCGATGGCGAGACCTGGAACTTCAAGGTGTCGCGTGGCTGCGTGAACGCCACCGGGATCAGGCCGAGCTGGGTTCAGACACAACGATCAGTGCCGACCAATACAGCGAACTGCTGACCTACATGCAGCAACTGCGCGACTGGCCCCAATCTGTCAGCTTTCCTGATGCCAGCAAGCGCCCAGTACCGCCAGACTGGATCAAGGACCAGGTTCAATAAAACTCCCCCTGTAAACGCGGCCCCTACAAGGTGCCGCGCTCGCCCAGCCGGCGCGCGCGCGGCAACCTCTGCACTGTCATTCCATCACAGCGCAGGCATAACCCATGGCCGATTATCTCCACGGCGTGCGGGTCATCGAACTCAACGACGGCACCCGCCCCATTCGCACTATTCCCACCGCAGTTATCGGCATGGTTTGCACGGCTGAAGATGCGGACCCACTCGTTTTCCCTCTGGACACGCCCGTCCTGCTCACCAACGTGCAGACCGCCGTCGGTAAAGCCGGCGTGAAGGGCACCCTGGCCGCGAGCCTGCAAGGCATCGCCGACCAGACAAAGCCCTACGTCATCGTGGTGCGGGTCAAGGAAGGCGCCGACGAAGCGGCCACCACCAGCGCCCTGATCGGCGGCACTACCCCGACCGGCCAGTATACCGGCATGAAAGCTCTGCTCGCCGCCAAGTCCCGCGTGGGCATGGCACCGCGCATTCTCGGCGTGCCTGGCCTGGACAGTTTACCGGTGGCCACCGCCCTCGGTGCCATTGCCAAAGACCTTCGCGCGTTCGCCTACGTCAGCGCCTGGGGCTGCAAAACCAAGGAAGAGGTGGTCGCTTACCGCGCGAACTTCGGCGCCCGCGAAATGATGGTGATTTGGCCCGACTTCCAGAACTGGGACACCATCGCCAACAAGACCACCACCGCCTCAGCTGTGGCCCGTGCGCTTGGCCTGCGCGCCAAGATCGATCAGGAGACGGGCTGGCATAAAACCCTGTCCAACGTGGCCGTCAGCGGCGTGACCGGTATCAGCGCCGACGTGTTCTGGGATCTACAAAACCCGGCCACGGACGCCAACTACCTGAACAGCAACGACGTCACCACCCTGATCAACGCCAACGGCTTCCGCTTCTGGGGTAGTCGCACCTGCAGCGATGACCCGCTGTTCGCCTTCGAAAACTACACCCGCACCGCACAAATCATCGCCGACACCATGGGCGAAGCGCACATGTGGGCTATCGACAGGCCTATGCACGCCTCTCTGGTACGCGACCTGGTCGAAGGCGTGAACGCCAAGATGCGCGAGCTGAAGTCCCAGGGCTACTTGATCGGCGGCAGCTGCTGGTATCCCGACGACGTCAACACCAAGGACACCCTCAAGGCCGGCAAGCTCTGGGTTGATTACGACTACACCCCCGTGCCACCGCTTGAAGACCTCACCTTCCGCCAGCGAATCACCGACCGTTACCTGATCGACTTCGCCAAGGGCATCAACAGCTAAACCGGGCCTCCCCGCGAGGGGAGTTCACCCTGACCCCGTATCCCGGAGAACACCGCCATGGCAATGCCACGCAAGCTTAAAAACCTCAACCTGTTCAATGACGGCAACAGCTACCTCGGCTTGGTGAAGTCCCTCACCCTGCCCTCCCTCGGCCGCAAGATGGAAGCCTATCGCGGCGGTGGCATGAATGGCCCGGTCAAAGCTGACCTGGGCATGTCCGACGACGGCATCCAGTTCGAATGGAAGACCGGCGGCCTCGATCTGATCTCTCTGCGCCAGTTCGGCGCCGTCAGTGCTAACAGCGTAGCCCTGCGCTTCTCTGGCCCTTACCAGCAAGACGACACCAACGAAGTCAGCAACGTGGAAGTGGTCGTCCGTGGCCGCCACGAAACCATCGAGATGGGTGACGCCCAGCCCGGTGAGGACACCGAGCACTCCATGACCACCACCTGCAGCTACTACAAGCTGACCGTGGACGGCGAAGAAATCATCGAAATCGACCTGCTCAACTTCGTCGAGAAGGTCAACGGCGTGGACATGCTGGAGAAACACCGCACCGCCATGGGCATCTGACCCACCCCTCAATCGAGCCTCACCCTTTAATCACCAGGAGCAACTCCCATGAAGAACGAAACCACCGAACAGCCCGACGTGCAGCAACTGGCCGACAACAACACCGTCGACCTCGACACGCCAATCCGTCGCGGCACCACCAGCATTGACAGCATCACCCTGCGCAAGCCGAACTCCGGCGAGTTGCGCGGCGTGAGCCTGGTGGAGCTGCTGCAAATGGACGTCGGCAGTCTCATCAAGGTTCTGCCCCGCATCAGCTCGCCGAGCATCACCGCCGTGGAAGTCGCCGGCATGGACCCGGCCGACCTGCTGGCCTTGAGCAGCAAAATCTCTGGTTTTTTGTTGCAGAAGTCGGCGATGACGGATGCATCCCTCGTCGCGTAGAGGACGCCATGGCCGATCTGGCCGTGGTTTTTCACTGGGCACCGGCTGATATGGATCAGTTGGGCCTGCAAGACCTGATGGACTGGCGCGAGCGCGCCAGGGTGCGGAGTTCCAACGATGGGGAATGATCTGAGACTTCAGGTGCTGCTCAGCGCCATTGATAAGGCCACAGGTCCCCTGAACAAAATCACGGGCGGTAGTAAGGAAACCGCCCGTGCTCTCAAAGCCGCCCGTGACCGCCTGAAAGAACTCAACACCCAGCAACGCGACGTCGGCGCCTGGCGCGAACTGCAGGCGGCAACCCGCGCGACATCCGAGGCGCTCGCCGCCAACAACACCAAGGTAGGCGAACTCGCCCGCGAGACGGCCAAAGTCCGGCAGCAGCTCGCGCCGACCCAGGCGCTGTTCGACAAATCCCGACAGAAGGTTGACGCGCTCAAAACCAGCCAGACCGACCTCAAGCGCGAACTCACCGGGACACGCAATGCCCTGGGCTTGATGAGCGACGAACACCGCCAATCGGCCAGCCAGATCGTCGCGCTCAACGCCGTAATGCAAAAGGGCAATGCCCTGACCCGAGCGCAGCACGACGAATACACGCGCCTCACAGCCGCCCAGCGGGAGCGCAAAACGCAGCTGGACCAGCTCGCAGCCAAGGAAAAGACCCTGGCTGACCGGTTCACCCTGAACAACGCCCAGTTGCGCACCAGTCGTGCGGGCCATGCCAGTCTGCGCGACGAGATCCGCCGCCTGGAAACCCCGTTCAAGGACCAGCTCGCGCTGCTAAAACAGCACACCGCCGAGTCGAAACGCTTGGGCGAGCAGTACGGCCAGCAGCAAGTAAAACTCGGCAACCTCGGCGTGCAGCTTAAAAACGCCGGCATCAGCACCAATGCCCTGGGCGCACACGAGTTGAAGCTCAAGCGCGATATCGACACCGCCACCCAGGCCATGAAATTGCAGATGGACCACCTGGATGCGTTGAAGCGCAAGCAGGACAGCCTGGCTAAGGCCCGAGCCACCTACGATAAAACTCAGAGTTTGGCCGGCAGTATTGCTGTTTCTGGTGCCGCCGGGCTTGGCGCGGGCTACGCCGCCAGCCGCCCAGTCGTGTCGGCAATCAAAGCCTTTGCCCCGAATGAGGACTCTGCCACGCAGCTCAAGGTGTCGATGATGGACGACACCGGTAAGGTTTCCGCCGACTTCCAGAAGATCACGGACTTGGCCACCAAGCTTGGCGACCGGCTGCCAGGTACCACGGCCGACTTCCAGAACATGATGACGATGCTTCGACGGCAGGGCATCAGTGCCAAGAGCATCCTGGGCGGCACCGGGGAGGCAGCAGCATATCTCGGTGTGCAAATGAAAATGGAAGCCACTGAGGCGGCTGAGTTTGCCGCCAAAATGCAGGACGCCACGCGAACTACTGAAAAAGACATGATGGGGCTCATGGACACCATCCAGCGCGGTTTCTATGCCGGTATGGAACCAAGCAACATGATTCAAGGCTTCAGCAAAATCTCACCTGTCATGGATGTCATCAAGAAGTCGGGCATTGACGCGGCTAAAGAACTCGCACCACTGCTCATCATGATGGACCAGGCCAGCATGGACGGCAGCTCAGCGGGTAACGCTTTTCGTAAAATTTTTCAGGCAGGTTTGAATCAAGACAAAGTCGATAAAGCCAACAGCATCGCAGCAGGCGCAAATAAGGGCGTCTCTCTCAAATTCACGGATGACAAAGGCAACTTTGCTGGACTGGAGAACCTGTACGCGCAAGTCGAAAAGCTAAAGGTTCTGAACGATACCGATCGTACAGCCGTCATCAGTAAGCTCTTTGGCGACGACGCTGAAACAATGACCACCTTGAACACCATGATGAACAAGGGGCTGGCCGGCTATCAGGAAATTCAAGAAAAGCTGAGAGTCCAGGCCGATCTGCGTACCCGCGTCAACGAACAGCTCGGCACCCTCACCAACGTCATGGAAGCCGCTGAGGGTAGCTTCACCAACGCCATGGCTGAATTCGGTGCAGCAGTTGCCCCCGACTTGAAAGACCTGATCAATACAGCCGGTGAAATCGCAAACAGGATTGGCACCTGGGCACGGGAAAATCCGAAGCTGGCCGGGGGCTTGGTTAAAGTCGTCGCCGCCGTAGCAGCGGCGGCTCTGGTGTTCGGTACGTTGGCGTTGACCATGGCAAGCATGCTCGGCCCCTTCGCAGTACTGCGGTATGGCATGGCGTTGTTTGGCATTCGCTTGGGCAGCATCAAAGCTCAGTTGATCGGTACCCGTATTGCTGCCACAGGCGCCGGTACCGAGGTCGGCCGGATGGGCCGAATCTGGAAGACAGTCACAGCCAGTCGTGCCGCTGGCGGCATGATGAGCGTTATCCCTACGCTAGTCAGCTCCGCGCGGATTGCTGCGATCAGCGTATTGCCAATGCTCAGCGGCGCAATTAGCGCGGTAGGCGCAGCCATACTTGCTACACCGGTCGGGTGGCTGATCGCCGCTGTCGCGGGCCTGGTCGCCATTGCAGCGCTGATTTACAAATACTGGAAACCGATTAAAGGATTCTTCCTCGGCTTCTGGCAGGGACTCACTGAAGCCCTGCAGCCGGTCCTTGCCGGGTTTGGTAAGTTCGGCGGGCTGCTGATCAGCCTGGCGAAAGCCGCCTACTCCATCCCGATTATCGGTTTCGCGTTGCGCCTGCTTGGCAGCATTGTCCGCCCGTTGTTCAGCATGATCTCCTCCGGCATCAGTGGAGTGATCGGTTGGTTCACTGACCTGCTGAAACCGGTCGAAGACGTCGGCGGTGCAGCACAGTCGATGGGCCAGCGATTTGGCGCGGCCATTGGCAACATGCTCATGACCCTGCTGCAGAGCATCGGCTCTATCGCAACCGGCGCAGTCAACGTGTGGACCACCATCAAAGCCAGCTTTGACCAGGGCCTCGCCGGCATCCTGCAATTGATCACCAACTTTAGTCCGCTTGGCTTGTTCTACCAGGCGTTCGCCGGGGTGATGAATTACTTCGGCGTAGAGCTGCCGGGGAAATTCACCGAGTTCGGCGGCATGATCGTCAACGGTCTGGTCAATGGCCTGACCGCAGGGCTCGGCGCTGTGAAGGGCGCTATCAGCTCCATCGGTGACTCCAGCATCGGTTGGTTCAAGGAAAAACTAGGCATCCACAGCCCGTCCCGCGTGTTTGCGGAACTGGGCGGCTTCACCATGGAAGGGCTGACAAAAGGCCTGGAGGGTGGACAGAAAGGGCCGCTCAACGCCTTGTCGAGCATGAGCAAACAACTGACCGCCGCCGGCACTCTGGCGCTAAGCGCAACAGCCATGCCGGCGCTGGCTGTCGATGATCGCCCACCGATCAGCAGCGCGGGCACTTCGACGGTTTACGACAGTCACGACACCTACCAAATCACTATCGCTGCTGCGCCTGGCATGGACATGCAAGCCATGGAGAAAAGCCTGCGCGGCATGCTCAACAAGATTGAAAACGAGAAACGCGCCCGTCAGCGCAGCAAGTTATCGGACCGGGATTAATCACCATGATGCTCAGCCTCGGCATGTTCGTGTTCAGCCTATCGACCCTCGCTTACCAGGAACTGCAGCGCCAAACCAATTGGCGCCATGCCAGCAACAGCCGCGTCGGTGCACCGCCCGCGCTGCAATTTGTCGGCCGTGGTGACGACACCATTACCCTCCCCGGCATCATCCTGCCCGAGCTGGCCGGCAGCGTGCTCAGCCTGGACGCCTTGCGGTTGATGGCGAACACCGGCAAGGCCTGGCCGATGGTCGAGGGCACCGGCCGGATTTACGGGTTGTGGGTGATCGAGAGCCTGAGCGAGACCAAAACCGTGTTCTTCAGAGACGGCACGCCACAGCGCATCGAGTTCACCCTTACGCTCAAGCGTACCGATGACGACCGCATCGACCTGCTCGGCGCAGCTACCAGCACCGGGCTCAATATTCTGCGGGGGCTGCTGTGATAGAGGCCGCGCTGTCCAAAGTCACCGGTTACCTCGTGGATACGGCGGAACGCTTCGTCCGGGATGCCGCCTATCCTGTTCCGGCCTTCCGTCTCACGGTGGACGGCAACGATATCGCCATGAAGGTGAGCCCGCGGCTGATGAACCTGGATCTAACCGACAACCGTGGCGTCGAGGCCGACCAGCTCACGATCACATTGAGCGACCATGACGGCATGCTGTCGATACCGCCAAAGGGCGCAGTACTTCGCTTGTGGTTGGGCTGGAGCGACACCGGCCTGGTGGACAAGGGCACCTACACCGTCGACGAGACAGAGCACAGCGGCGCGCCAGATGTGCTCAGCATCCGCGCTCGATCAGCAGACCTGCGCAAAGGGCTGAAGACCAAGCGCGAGCGGAGCTGGAGCAACACCACGCTGGGCAAAGTCATCGGCGATATCGCCATGGGAAACAACCTCACCTCGACCGTGGCCGGCGCGCTCGGGGCGTTGCCGATCCTACAGCTTGACCAGGCCAACGAATCGGACGCCAACCTGATCACGCGCCTGGGCGAAGAATTCGATGCGGTGGCCAGCGTGAAGGCAGGGTGTTTGCTGTGCATCCCTGCAGGCGGCGGCAAGACCGCCAGTGGGCTTCCCCTGCCCCACATTACCCTCACACGCGCCGACGGCGATCAACACCGCTACCTGCAGGCGGATCGCGACAGCTACGACGGCGTGCGCGCGTATTTCTACGACGTGCACAGCGCCAGGAAACAGGAGGCGATTGCCGGCGGCGGCGACAACCTCAAAGACCTGCGTCATACCTACAGCGACCAGCAGTCAGCGCTGAGGGCTGCAAGGGCCGAGTTTCGACGCCTGCAACGCGGCAGTGCCACGCTCAGCTACACGCTCGCGATGGGCCGGCCGGATCTGATCCCCGAACTGACCTATACGCTCCAGGGCGTTAAAGCAGAAATCGACGAGATCATCTGGTACGGCGGCAACGTGCAGCACAACCTGAGCCCGGATGGCGGCTATACCGTCAGCTTGGAGCTGGAGAGCAAGTTGCCGGAGGACAACGTGGAAGATCTGGCAGAAGAGAATAAGGGTGATTACACGGGGATAATCGCTTACTACCGCGACCAGAAAACCGGGAAGGAAAAGACGGTTACAGCGGGGGATCAGACGAAGCCGAGGCGGTTGCGTTGGCTGTATGCGAGCGAAAAGACAGCCAAACGAGCGGTAGATCGGGAATGGAAAAAAGCTCAAGCCGATGAGCGTGTATAAACCCCGGAACTTGTCCGGGGCCCGCTAGCTAGTTATTCAGGTGCTTGGGCGAATACCTCCAACAGCCGCAGCACATCTTTCTGCCGTTGATGACTGATCGCTCTGAACATCGCCAGCAACATCACCTCCCGTTCGCTAAGGCCGTTCGCATCTACGACTGACACTTGCTTTTCCAATACACCGCTGTTCTCCATCATGCGAATACTCCTTTCACACTTAACGGAGGACTCGGTGCCTACATAGCACCGGTAAAGTCCCCCAGGGAACAGCTAATTTCCATCACGTTTTGCTGTGTCATCGGGCGGCGGACAAAAAATATGTGTTTCGTTACGTCACTGAACCGGCTTGAACGGAGGGAGCGTCATATACACACCGTTCTCTCCCCAGCCTTGCAAGTTGCCCTTGGCATCGACTACGTAATGTTCATCAAAGCCGCTTTCAGGATCGTCGAGGCGCAACCCGCCATCTGGCAGTTTTTTGCCAACGTAGTGTTCTGTATTTTTCCCACCGCTGGGGAAGACAGCGTCGATCAGATATTTGTCACCCTGCTTGTACAACACCATCACATGACCCAGCGCGCCGTCACGCAGCCAACTACCTATGCGGTCCGTGTAGGCCATGAGATCTAGCGCTTTCAACGTCTCGTAGTCTTCCACACTAAGGCCATACAGTGAGGTCTTGACGTCTGGATCAAAACTCACGTTAGCCCAGTAAGTACTCTCCGATTGCCCTTCGACACGGAAGCCAATGAAGGTTCTGTCAGCCTTGATTTTCGTATTGGCACGAATGGCTTCAGCTACTTCAACCAGGTCTGCTTGATTTAATCGCTTTGGAAGCATGACCTCGACTTTACGTGGTCTACCTTCCCGAAAATCATCTTTGGTGATTGAGTAGGTGGGTGGCGAAACAGTAGTTGGGGCGGCTTGCTTCGCCGTCTTTTCAGAAGGGCTTTTATTACTCGCTATCGAACACATCGAAACGACCACAGCGATAATAAGTAGCAATGTCGCCAGACGAAATACTTTCTGACCCGTACTCAGTCCGGGGTTATTGGTGCCACAGTTGGGACAGGTTTTTGCGGTGGTATCCACAGTATGTTTACAAGTCTTACAGGGCCTCAGCGCCATTCCTCTACTCCTTCAACGTCCATGAAAAAACCGACCTTCTTGGTCGGCGTAAAAAGTCCTCGGCTTCGTTTGATTATCTATTAGTCGCAGTCTCCCTTGTCCTCTATACCTGCTGCGTTCGCAAAAGCCGAAACCATGCGAAACAGGACTTCACGGTCGGCCTCTCTGACGCGCTGATACGCCTTCAAAAACTCCGCAACCTCCGCGCTAATGCTGTCTGTTGGCACAGGTTTCCGCTCACCAGTCACCAGGTACAGGATATCGACCCCCAACGATGCTGCCTGGGCTAAATAGGCCGTATCGGGGTTCCTATCACCCTTCTCATATGCAAGCTGAGTATTTTTGGTTACTCCGCATTTTTCCGCCAACACAGTCTGGTTCACACCAATCCGTTGGCGTTCTTCTTTCAGGCGCTCGCCCATAGTCATAAAAGTTGTACCTTAGGCGTTGACAATCCCAATATTCAGGGACAAAATCACCACATCATCACGCGAAATCACACGAATCCGAACTATGCACGCCACCTACGCACCCGAGCAAGCATGCCAGGCCGCTAGAACACGTCTGGAACTGAGGGGCATGTCCGTCAAGGACTTTGCCGTTCAGTACGGCCTTCATCCCTCAACTGTCTATGCCGTCCTGAACGGGCAAAAGAAATGCCTGCGCGGTGAGGCCCATCGCGCAGCTGTTTTGCTTGGCATCAAGAAAGACGGCGTGATTACAAATTAGGGCCTCTGGCTCCAAGGGGAAACCAGAAGATGAAACGCCCAGTTCTAGCGACCAAGCGCCAGGTAATGAGCGCAGTGATCAACGACTACGAAGGTGGCCGTGAATGCGCTGCAGCCCGCCTTGGATACGAACTCAAGAAGTTCGATAACCACATCTACGAAAACGCCGGCAGTCGGCCCCTGAGCGATGAACAGATCCATCTGTTAGAGCAGGACATGGGCACCACCTACCTGCCGGAATACATCGCGGCGATGTACGGCGGCATGTTCGTCCCCCTCGCCAAGCCTGAAACACTGGACAACGTGGACCTCTACAACCGTTCAGTGCGTGCTGCAGCCAAGCGTGGTGTGGTCGACCAGATCATTGCGAAGGCACTGGACGACGGCGTCATCGAGCGGGACGAAGCCGAGGCGATTTTGCGCGCTCACAGCCACTACATGGCGGCTCGTCACTCCGAAGTCCTGGCAACGATTCTGCTGCACAGCCGGGGGCCAAAGCATTGAGCACCTACAAGCTGGTCTGTCCCTGCTGCGGCAGCTCGATGCGCATTCGTACCTCCGAAGGGCAGACGCCTTGCTTCCGTTCAATGTATTCGGAATGCACCAACCTGCTGTGCGGCGCCACGTTTTCCGGCTCTTTGGTTTGGGAATACCAGCTGAGCCCATCAGGCATCGAGCGCCCCCTTACCGTTCTGCCCATGGCGCCCACCAAAGTGCGCCTCCTTGCTCGACAGAACCTCACGGCAAAGACCGATCAACCCGATTTGCTGGATCAACTGGAAATGGAGGCCGCACCTGTATGAACACCATCGCACTGACTACCAACCCCGCAAGCGATTACCGTGCCGCGATGCAACAAGCGGCCGTGGCCTATCTGTACCGCCACCGTTGCGAGCATCTTGCCGGCGACAGTCAGCTTTTAGAGAACTGCACCCGGTACTTGACCCAGTCGCTTGAGGTACCCACGCACCTGGTGCAGCGCATCGCTGAACTGGCGGTGGCCGAGTTCGAAAGCATGACCTGCAAGCGTGTGGCCTGGCTGGGTATTCATCCCACCAGCGGCCCTTTCCGCCCGGTGATCTTGCTGCTCGACAACTGCACCCAGCAGCGACATCCCGTTTCAGCACGCTTGCTCCCCACACGCCTGCTGCTGACTCGCAACCTCCCGCACTAATCCAAAACCCTCCCTGTTAGATGCCCGCACCGCGTGGGTAGGGGAAATTTGCAACTTACTGGTGGCCGAAATGAGCAAAATCACCATAAAACTGGAGCTGGACGAGCAACAGGCGCAGCACTACCTGTTGTGGTTGACCAGTCAGTACGAAGTCACCATGGCTGATATTTGGTACTCCGACCGCTACCGGAATGTGCCGAGTGGTCAGCGGGCGCCCAAGGTGCTTGAGGACTTGCCCTACCTGGCAGGCATCTGCAAGACACGCAGCGAGCTGAAAAAGCAGCTCGTTGTTGCTGTCGCGGAGCATGTGCAGTGATTCGCAAGCCCATGGAAGACAAGATCCGCGCTGATGTACTTCAACGCCTGGAATCTGATTACGGCCTTCAGCACATGAAAGGCACGCATTACATGCGTAAGGGCACCTGCCCGCAGTGCAATCAGAAACGTTTATTTTCGCGCCACGATGAGCCCTGGTTCATCCGCTGTGGCCGCGAGAAAAACTGCCGGTACATGGCTCCGACCAAAGAGCTGTACCCGGACCTGTTCGACGACTGGAGCAAGCGCGCCCCGGCCACCCGTGACGAACCTGCCGCCAGCGCAAAAGCGTACCTGACGTTTGCCCGAGGTTTCCGCGTTGAGCTGATAGAAGGCTGGTACACCCAGGAGAGCTACTTTGATCGCGACCTGAATATTGGCTCTGCCACCGTGCGCTTCCCCCTGGAGCACGGTGGGTACTGGGAGCGCTTGATTGATCAACCATCACGGTTCGGTAAGAAGAAGGCCCGCTTCCAACCCCTCAAGAGCTACAGGGGACACTGGTGGTGCCCGCCGTGCGTGGATCTGCTGGAAGTAAATGAGCTGTGGATCGTTGAAGGCATCTTCGACGCCATAGCCCTCATTCAAAACGGTATCTCTGCGGTTGCGGCGCTGTCCTCAAACGCCTTCCCAGAGGAATCACTCAAGGCCCTGATCACCGCTCGCGGCGGTAAAACCCCGAAGCTGGTTTGGGCTCTGGATAACGAGCCAGGCGCTCACAAGTACACCCGTATGTGGGTCAACCGTGCCCGCGAACTCGGTTTTACCTGCGAGGCTGCTCAGCTGTCCCAGCCTGACGCCCGCAAAGTTGACTGGAACGATCTGCATCAACGCTGGGCGTTTATCGACGACGAAAAAGCCCGCGCTGATCGCATCGAAAGTGACTTGAAAGAAGCCCGCCACCAGGGCGCCCTGCTGATCGCAGAAAGTGCCAGCGACAAGGCATTGCTCATGTACCAGTGGCGTGAACGGGAGGAATTCCACTTCTGTTTCGACTCCCGCCTGTACTGGTGGAAGTTGGACCTGGCGAAATACAACAACGCCAAGCAGGCCCTCGAAAAGAGCGATGGTCACGAAGCCCAAACACTCAATGAAAAGCAGCTGCGGGAGAAGGCACTGAACGTCGCCGGCTGCGTCGTCGAGATCGCCAACTGCTACCCCAAAGCCCTTTATTTCCAGCGCAACGAGATTACCGACGAGTCCTGGTACTTCTTCCGCGTCGACTTCCCGCACGACGGCGGCTCAGTGAAAAACACCTTCACGGGCGGACAGGTCGCCGCTGCGAGCGAATTCAAAAAAAGACTTCTCGGCATGGGTGCCGGAGCCGTGTTCACCGGCAGTGGACAGCAATTGGACAAACTCATGAAAGACCAGCTTTTCGGCATCAAGACGGTTCAGACCATCGACTACGTGGGCTACAGCAAGGAATACCACTGCTACGTGTTCAACGACGTCGCCATCCGTGAAGGCCAGGTGATCCACATCAACGAGGAAGAGTTTTTTGAGATGGGCAAGTTGAAACTCAAGACTCTGCAAAAGGGTGTGAAGATCGATCTTGAAAAGGATGGCAAAAAATACGATGACCAGTGGCTAGGGCTTCTGTGGCAGTGCTTTGGTGCCCAGGGCATCGTGGCGTTGACCTTCTGGTTTGGCTCGCTGTTCGCCGAACAGATCCGCGGCCGATACCAGTCGTTTCCTTTCCTTGAGGCCACTGGCGAGGCCGGCGCCGGCAAGACCACGTTGCTCACGCTGCTATGGAAACTCGCGGGCCGCGACGGATACGAAGGGTTTGACCCGTCCAAATCCACCAAGGCCGGCCGCAGCCGCTTGATGGGCCAGGTCTCCGGCATGCCCATCGTACTACTGGAATCAGACCGTAGCGGCGACGACAAGGCCCACGCCAAAACCTTCGAATGGGACGAACTCAAGGATTACTACGGCGGCGGCACCCTGGCGACGAAGGGCGTTAAAACCGCCGGTAACGAAACCTACGAACCGCCGTTTCGCGGCACCATCGCCATCAGCCAGAACGCCCCTGTAGTGGCTTCAGAGGCGATCATGACCCGCATCGTCAAACTGCACTTCGTGCGCCCCAGCGTCACCGCTGAAAGCCGTGCGGCGGCGGATCGGCTCAACGCGCTAGAAGGTTCGACACTCAGCAACTTTGTGCTGCAGGCCGTGCGTAAAGAACTGGAGGTGATGGATCTGTTCGCCCAGCGGGTTGCGGGCTACGAGGCGAAGTTGCGCAACCTGCACTCCCATTGCTTTGCCTGCGACACCCCATTCAAAGACGAGCATGGCGAATGTAGCCACTGTGGCAACAAGCTGCGCGGCTACATCCGCGTGGAGCGGATCAACAAGAACCACGCCCAAATGCTCACCCTGCTGGACTGCCTGTGCATGGTGGTGCCGCTCACCAGCGCACAGGTCGAGCACACCCGCTCGCAGATCATCCGCATGGCAATTGAGCGCCAGGCCTCGATCAGCTCCGACCATCCGGTGGTGGCTGAATTCTGGGAAGTTTACGAATACCTGGAAGGCCTGGACGCCGATGGCCCGGTGGTCAACCACAGCAAGAAAGACCACGTGATCGCCATCAACCTCAACGACTTCGTGAAGTGCGCGGCAGAAAACCGGCAAAAAATCGCCGACGTCAGCGAGCTGCGCGAGCGCCTGAAGGACTCCCGCTCGCGGAAGCTGCTCGACGTCAACAAGGCGACCGACAGCGCGGTACGGGCTCACCAGGCCAGCAAGACCAATGCTGTCGTCACGAAGCAACCCATCGTGAAGTGCTGGCACTTCCAGGCCTGATTCATCAACGGCAATACCTGCCAGGCGCTGCAACGTCTGACACCACCCAAAGGAGAAGCACCATGCACGTACAAGTGATCACCGCCGAGGGCCGCCAGGGGCAACCCAACCACATGCGGTACCTGAAGGAGCTGAAGGCATGGTTTAACGAGGCCGGGAAAACTGTTCACGCCGAAGCCTACGACCCAGCCGGGCTGGTCGCAATCTTGGAAGTTCTGGCTGTAAGCGACAAAGAAGTCCTGGTGCTGGAGTGCAGCTGGGACCAGATCCAGGCAGTGCTGGAATGGCAATCAGCGACAGATGACGCTACCGAGTTTGAAAGCCTGCAACTGCACCTGGTGCGGAAGCAAAACCCAACCGGCGAAAGCCAGTAAGAAGGTGGTGCCGAGGGGCTGCAACCCCTCGACACCGACCACCCAAAGGAGAAGCACCATGCAAGTGAATCAACCCCAAGGCGGCATCGCAGAGGCTACCACAACCCCGCTGGCAATCGGCGACACGGTCAGCTACGTCGTAATGAGCGGCGGTGGCCGGGAATATCGGCTCAGCGCCCGTACAGGTGTGATCCTAGGGATCGAAGGCAACGTTGCCACCCTGCGCGCGGCCAACGGCCGCAGCGTTACGCAGCCCCTCGATAAGCTGACGCCCGAAGGCCAGCCCAATGCACTGACACGCATGGTTATGGGAGGGCTGTGACCAATGCCTGAGCACGTTGGCCCTGAACGCGAGCGTCCGACCATGGCAAGTCATCGGCTTGACCTGCCCAGCCGCTGCGATATCTGCGGCAAAGCACGCTCCACCCGCAAACACCAGGCATGTAGCCGTATTCGCCAACAGACCAAAACGGCGGAATGGGCGGCTTTCATGGCTGAGAGAGAAGCGGCCAGACAGAACAAACCGCGTCGATACGCGCACTGATACACAACACAGGCGGGTCTCGGGGAGCTGCAACTCCCCCACTGCTTGAAAGGAGAAGCACCATGCTTAAACGTACACTCACCCACTTCCACCTCTGCTGCGGGCTCGGCAGCGGGGCGGCCGGCTTCAGCGACTCCAAACCCGTCCTGGGCCCCGTGCAGGCTGAATGGCGCTGCCTGGGTGGCGTCGACGTCGACCCCGCCGGCTTGCGCGACTTCCAGATGATGACCGGTGTGCCTGGCACGCTGATGGACCTGTTCACACGCGAACAATACGCGGCGTTCCACGGTCAGCAGCCGCCCGCCGGTTGGATCGAGGCCACCGCCGAGGATCTGCGCCGCGCCGCCGGCAACGAAGACCCGGACGCGGTGTTCATCAGCAGCCCCTGCAAGGGCGCATCCGGTCTGCTTTCCGAGACAATGAGCCAAACACCGAAGTACCGGGCGCTCAACGAGCTGACGTTGCGGTGCGTATGGCTGATGTGCGAAGCCTGGAAACACAAACCGGTGAAATTGATCGTGTTCGAAAACGTGCCGCGCCTGGCGCCCCGTGGCCGCTACCTGCTGGACCAGATCACCAAGCTGCTCCGCCATTACGGCTACGCGGTGGCGGAAACTACCCACGATTGTGGCGAAATCGGCGGGTTGGCACAGAGTCGCAAGCGTTTCTTGCTGGTGGCCAGGCACGTCGAGCAGGTTCCAGCATTCCTGTATGAACCTGAAAAACGCAGCCTGCGCGCTGTCGGTGATGTGCTGAGCCGCATGCCGCTGGCTGGCGATATCGATCAGGCAGGGCCGATGCATCGGGTACCGGCGTTGCAATGGAAAACCTGGGTGCGCCTCGCCCTGGTTGAAGCCGGGAAGGATTGGCGCAGCCTGAGCCGATTTGCGATTGAGGACGGTCACCTTCGTGACTTCGTAATCGTGCCGGAATATCACAACGGCGTACTCGGGGTTGTCGACTGGGACGACACAGCCGGCGTGGTTGCAGGTGCGAGCCGGCCTATGAACGGCAAGTTTTCCGTGGCAGATCCGCGTCCGACAAGCAAATTCGAATACACACAATATGGCGTTCTGCCTTACAACCGGCATTGCGGCGTAGTCACCGGCCAACGCAGCCCAGGGCAAGGGACGTTTAGCGTTGCTGACCCGCGCATGAGCGGCGAGCGGCACAACAACGTATTCCGGGTGGTTCGCAACGACCAAGCCGCCGGCACTGTCACCGCAGGGCACGGCCCCAGCTCCGGCGGGCAGGCTGTAGCCGACCCTCGGCAACCGTCCAAGGGCTTCGGCAAGTACCTGGTCACCGACTACAGTAAGCCGGCCGGCACCGTCATCGCCGGCAGCACCACCGGACAAGGCGCTTTCGCTGTCGCAGATCCCGCGTACAAAAACTGGCACCCGAACGCCAGTACGCAAAAGCTGCGGATCACGCCATGGAGTGAAAGCGCCAAGACAGTCACTGGTTCGCAGCAGGTTGCAAGCGGGGCGTTATCTATCGCAGATCCTCGCCCCGGCATGTCACGCACTAAGGGCGACGCCTACCTGACCGGCGGACATTACGGCGTAGTCGACTACAACACCCCGGCCGGCGCCGTTTCCGCCAGTGCATGCCACGACAACGGCCGGTGGTCGGTCGCAGATCAGCGCATGCCGGCGCCCAACGACCGGTTGACCTGCATGATTACCAGCCTCGACGGTACCTGGCACCGACCGTTTACCACCCTGGAGCTGGCTGCGCTTCAATCGCTGTTTGATCCGGAGGAATACTGGTCAACCGATCCTCAGACGGCCCAGGAAATCCAGCGGATGCAGCGCGTACGCAGGATTGCGCATGCGGGTATTTTCCGCCTTGACGGTATTAACGACGGCAACCACCGAGAACGCATCGGCAATGCGGTACCACGCGCGGCGGCAAGGGCAATGGCGGATGTTTTCGGCATGACGCTGCTGCTTTCCGAGGCAGGAGAAACGTTCATGCTCAGCAACGTGTCGATTTGGGTTCAACCGGTGGCGATTGCCCTGAGCGTGGCTCAGCAGGAGGTTCAGCTATGAGCACCGTTGCAGAAAATGCTCGTAAAGACTTCGAGGCCTATGTCGCATCGACGCTTGGGTTACCGATAGCAATGATTAGCGCGCATTGGAATGGCGAAAGATACAACGACACGTCAGATCTGGAGCCTTACTGGCGGTGCTGGACCGCCGCGCAGCAAGCCATCCTTCGATATTTCAGCGAGCCGATTGCGTGGGCAATCTTTTCCGGCCGGCACATCGATGATCAAACTACGGATATGGAGCTTGCCGCGTATTGGCGCGCGTATTGGCACGAAATCGGACACGATATGACGGCGCATTGCCGCCCCTTGACTGCAGATGAGGCTGCAGCCCAGCGGAAAGAGGGAATTAATGGCTTGGTAAAAGTCTTGAATCCGTTTGTCGGTGCTTGCCTGACCATCACGCAAAGCGCTGAAGCGCTGTACGACGCGGGTTATCGCAAGCTGATAGATATGACCGCCGCTCAGTTGGAGCAACAACCATGAACACAGCCTTTATCCTGATGGCTCAGTACGACGGCCAGGCGGTCATTCCGTTGGAGCTGGTCTGCCGGGACTACTTCACGCATCTGACGCCGGACATGTTCCAGCGCAAGGTGATGAGCGGTCAGATCAAGTTGCCCATCACCCGCCTGGAACCGAGCCAGAAGTCGGCCAAGGGCATCCACCTCACCGACCTGGCCGCGTACCTGGACCTACAGCGCGCAGCCGCGGTTAAAGAGCACAACCAGCTCAACGGGATAAAACACGCCGTTTAAGCCACTTCTGCGATGCGGCGCCCAATTGGACGGGCGCCCTCAGAATCTTTTCGTGCCACTCCCAGCCCAGATAGCGGTCGCCCCGACCGCGAAGGTGGGTGTAACGCCTCATTGAATTCCAATCCCGGTGGCCGGAAACGCTCGCCACACGCGGAATATCCCAGTCCATTTCGAACAAGCGGCTGACACCTTCGTGCCGGAGGTCGTGGAAGTGCAGATCCGCGATGGACAAGAACTTGCAGGCCTTCGTCCAGGACGTGGAGATCGACTCAGGGCTGTAGGGGAAGATGTCTTCGCCGGCCTTCGGCATCGTCTGGAGGATATGCCACGCCTCGTCCGGCAGGTAACACCAAACATCGTTGCCGATCTTCTGCCCTGGGTTTTTCATGTCGCGCACCAGCACCCGCTGGCCAGCCTCGTCTACGTCTGCCCAGCGAATTCGGGTTATTTCATCGAGCCGGCGCGTGGAGAACAGGGCGAAGCCCACGACCTTCAGCATATTTATGACGGTCGGGCGCCTCACTTGCATGGACTGGTAGTGCGTCAGCACCCGTCCCAGCTCATCCAATGTCGGTCGGCGGTCACGCTCACGACTTTTCAAGTTGTAGCCCAGCTTGCGTAACACACGCCGCGCACCGCCCATGGCGAGCGGATCGACCTGATAGCCCCACGCGTCTTTGGCAATTGCCAGCACTGCACCGAGGTGCGCCAGGTCATTGCCGGCGGTTTGTGGCTGAACGCCACCGCCCTCACCGCTCATTCGCCAAAGTGCATAATCGACCAAGCACTGGCTGTTGATATCCGTATCGGTCAACTTGCCCAGGTAAGTTTCGCCAATCGCATTGAGTGTGGCGCGCTTGGTCTTGCCCAGCGGCTTGGCTTTCTCAACTTCGACCAGGTAGCGATCGGTCATATCTTTCAGCGTGGCGCCCTTGCGGTTTGCGCGCTCGATCGCACCAGGCTCATCCAGCTCCGACCCGCGCTTGCGTGCCCAAGCCTGAGCAGCCTGTTTTCGGGCGAAGGTCTGGCTCTCTTGGTAGACTTGCACTCCGTCGCGCTTGATGCGGATCTGTGCGGTGTAGCTCACAGTCCCATCCGCCAGTTTTCTTGCCCTGATAGTCGCCATATTGAAAGTGGTACGCGTCAGTTTTGAAGTGGTACATCGTACCACCGAGCCTTTAAAAACGCCTGAAAACGCCCCAAAACACGCCAAGAACACGTTGAGTAAAATGCTAGATAAACAGACCTTTAGCCCCGTAAACGCAAGGCCCACGCTGTCTCGGCGCTTTAGTGTTGCCCCCATGATGGACTGGACCGACCGCCACTGCCGGTTCTTCCTACGCCTGCTCTCCAAACACGCCCTGCTCTACACCGAGATGGTCACCACCGGTGCTATCCTCCATGGCGATCACGACCGCTTCCTGCGCCACAACGAAGCCGAGCACCCGCTGGCGCTGCAGTTGGGCGGCAGTGTTCCGGCTGATCTGGCCGCCTGCGCCCGAATGGCCGAGGCCGCCGGTTACGACGAAGTGAACCTGAACGTCGGTTGCCCCAGCGACCGGGTGCAGAACAACATGATCGGCGCGATCCTCATGGCGCACCCTGCCCTTGTGGCGGACTGTGTGAAGGCCATGCGCGATGCGGTGTCGATTCCGGTGACGGTGAAGCACCGTATCGGCATCAATGGTCGGGACAGTTATGCCGAGTTGTGTGACTTCGTCGGGACGGTGAAGAACGCCGGTTGCACCAGTTTTACCGTGCATGCGCGGATTGCGATTCTGGAGGGGTTGTCGCCCAAGGAGAACCGGGACATTCCGCCGTTGCGTTATGACGTGGCGGCGCAGTTGAAGCGGGATTTTCCGGAGTTGGAGATTAATCTCAATGGTGGGATCAAGACGCTGGAGCAGTGCCAGGAGCATTTGCAGACGTTTGATGGGGTGATGCTGGGGCGGGAGGCTTATCACAATCCGTATCTGTTGGCGGAGGTGGACCAGCGGTTGTTTGGCAGTGAGGCGCCGGTGATTAGCCGGGCGGAGGCGTTGGCGCAGTTGCGGCCTTATATTGCTGAGCATTTGGCCAGTGGTGGGACGATGCATCACATTACTCGGCATGTGTTGGGGTTGGGCACGGGGTTTCCAGGGGCGCGCAAGTTCAGGCAGTTGTTGTCGGTGGATATTCATAAGGCGGCGGATCCGTTGGCGTTGCTGGATCAGGCGGGGACGTTGTTGGAGGGGCGGTGATTGGTCGAGTGTCAGGTAGATGCTCATTGGGCGTACCGACGTTATCGCAGGCAAGCCAGCTCCCACATTTTTTCCTGGTGAGTGTCAGGTAAGTGCTCACTGGGTGTACCGGCGCTATCGCAGGCCAGCTCCCACATATTTAGCGGTGATTGCAAGGGCGCGGCAGGTGCTGCCGGCCCTTGCTGCACTGTTGCTTAGTTTTCCGGCACTGTTCCTTTGGGCACAGTTACCCATTGGTCGGTGTCGCGGTTGTACCTTTTCCAATCTTTATCGGTCCTGACTTTTCGGTAAAGCGTGTTGAATGTGGTGCCGCCGAGTATTTGAAATTGAACTTCACCGCCTGGCGTTTTGCAGTTAACCAACCCCAGAATGGGTGAGTTCGGGTTTACTTGCAGTGCATACACGGCGTCTCCAAAGGTTCCTGTGGTGGCGTAGTCCAGTGCAAAACTCACGAACTGACTTTTCGGGGTGTCGCTGGACTGTAAGGCGAGCAGTCGCATTGTCGTGTAGGTGGCACCGATAAAACCCAGCGCGTGTAGGTCAGGCCCATCGATGGCCCAGTATTTTTCGGGTGTACCACCGTCCCTGAGGTATTTGTCCAGGTCGTTCTGCGCTTTGGAGTAGATCACCCCGGCCTTGAGTTTCTGGACGTGCCAATTGTTGGTGTCCGCGCTCTCATACGCGCGGTACACCCAGGTGGCAGGCGCAGTCACTCTGGTATCGGTGATCTTGCCGCCGTAGGATGAGGTCAGTTCGTTTTCCTTTTCCAGGGTGCGGCTCCCCATGGGTTTACCTGCCTTGGCAGTGTCAATGATGCCACGCATTTCCTGGGTATCGTAACAACCGGCGCTGAGGGCCTGCTGTACCGTCACATCGGCAAATACCGTTGTTGAACAAATAAAACCCAGGGCGGCGAATAGTGTTGATATATTCCGTTTCATTACATCTCTCCTTTGCTTTCAAACTAACGAACCAGCAGATTTTAATGCACAGACGCACACACTTCGCCGCGGACAGTTATGTCATCAGAGTTTTTATCGGCCCAAGTTAGCGCTTGCCAGTCAGGTATAGCACAAGTAAAAACGGCAACAACTAAAGAGCTGGAAAATAAACTTTTCACAACTTCAAAACATTGATATTGCCTCTATCAACTGGCTTGAAACCAGTGGCGCAGGACGGGTGGAATCCAGTTGAACCTAGCTGCGATTTTGCCCTCCAATTGAGCACCACGGCCGGTGATTCAAACGGCCGTTTCCAGGTTATTGCCCTCGCAAACGACCTAACGCATTTGCGCCCTTGAGCGCCTGCCAGCGCTCGGGTAATGTCACTAGACCCACAGGACAGAGCACGCCCATGACTTCCAAGCTGGAACAACTCAAGCAATTCACCACCGTCGTAGCCGATACCGGCGATTTTTCCACCCTCGCCAAGCTCAAGCCGCAAGACGCGACCACCAACCCTTCCCTGCTGCTCAAGGCTGCGTCGATTCCTGGCTATGCCAAGCTGCTGGATGAGTGCGTGCAGGACTGCAACGGCGATGTGGGCCTGGCCAGTGACCGCTTTGCGGTGGCGGTGGGTCAAGAGATTCTCAAAGTCGTGCCGGGCCGTATTTCCACTGAGGTGGATGCGCGTCTGTCGTTCGACGAGGCCGCGATTCTCAAGCGTGCGCACCGTCTGATCGACCTGTACGACAAGGCTGGGGTTGGCCGTGACCGCGTGCTGATCAAGATCGCCTCCACCTGGGAAGGCATCCGCGCCGCGGAGAAGCTGGAAAAAGAAGGCATCCAGACCAACCTGACGCTGCTGTTCTCGTTTGCCCAGGCCGTGGCTTGTGCTGAAGCGGGTGTGTTTTTGATTTCGCCGTTCGTGGGCCGTATCTACGATTGGTACAAGAAGGCCAACGGCAACGACTACACCGGCTCCGATGACCCGGGCGTGCAGTCGGTGACGCGCATCTATAACTACTACAAGGCTAACGGCTACAAAACAGTAGTGATGGGTGCGAGCTTCCGTAACCTCAGCCAGATCGAGGAACTGGCCGGTTGTGATCGCCTGACCATCAGCCCGGACCTGTTGGAGAAGCTGGCAGCCGATGAAGGCAAGCTGGAGCGCAAATTGGCGCCAGGCCATGCCGGTGAGGCCCGTGTGCATATGACTGAAGCGCAGTTCCGTTGGGAGTCCAACGAGGACGCGATGGCGACTGAGAAGCTGGCGGAGGGGATTCGTCAGTTTGCTCGGGACCAGGAGAAACTGGAGGCGTTGTTGTCGGCCAAGCTGTAAAAGCAGATAGCAGCAAAAAGGGCGGCACCTGTGAGGGTGTCGCCCTTTTTTGTGCGTCGGTGTCACCGCCGTCCGATGTGGGAGCTGGCTTGCCTGCGATAGCGGTGGGCCAGCCAACACTTCATCGACTGACACTGCGTAATCGCAGGCAAGCCAGCTCCCACATTGGACTGTGTGTGTTTGGGCAGGGAGGCCGTCAGTGCCGCTCGAGGGCGTTGACGAGGTCGTGGAAGGCTTCGCGGTTGGACTCATTCAAGCCCATCAGGATTTTGTGCGCTTCCAGCACCTTGACCCGCACCACTTCCTCGGACTGGTCCTGGGACGGCAGGTCGGTCAGGCACTCAGGGCACGGGATGGGGCGGTCAACGATGTTGAACACCTGGTCAAAGCCCATGGATTGCAACAGACGGGTGATGTCTTCGTGGGTGGTGACCACGGTCGGCAATAGGCCGACCTTCTGCCGAGACAGAATGGACAATTTGGCCAACAGGCCCAGGGTGGTGCTATCGATGCTGCGCGTTTCGGTCAGGTCGATCACGATCGCCGAGAAGTTCAGCGCAGTGAAGATCCGCTCGATCGTCGCATCCAGGGCCGAACACAAGGTCAGGCGCACTTCACCGACAAATTTCAGGACGAAGGTCCCGTCTTGCTCGGCGAATTGGATTCTTCCGGTACTCATCAAAGATTCCTGCTCAACACCAATAGGGCGATATCATCCGGCATCTCCCCTAGCGTGGCCAATCCAAAAACCTGCCGCAGGCCATCCAGGCTGCCGCCCGCCGACTTGACCTTTTGGGGCAAGGCGGCTTCTTTCTCTTTGAGTGTAGGCTCTGGAAGAAGGTCCAGAATACCGTCAGACATCAGCGTCAGGCTGAAGGTCGGCGGCAGTTCCAGGATGTGGTCTTCGTAGGTGGCTTCGTTAAACAAGCCTACGGGCAGGCCACGCCCTTCCAGATAGCGCACACTGTCAGGAGTGTACAAAACAGGCATCGGCAGGTGGCCGCCAATGCTGTAGGTCAAAAGACCGGTTTCTTCGTCGATCACGCCGCCGACCATCGTCACGTGCTTGCCCAGCTTGCAGCTGATCAGGCCCCGGTTGATGTGGCCCAGCACCTCGGAGGGGGTGAACTCCGGCAAGGTGCCGTTGCGCTTGGACTCGAACAACAGCCGTGTGGTCATGAACTTCAACAACACGGTAACAAAGGCAGAAGACGCGCCGTGGCCGGAAACGTCGGCCAGGTAGAACGCCACGCGGCGCTCATCGACACGGAAATAGTCGACAAAATCACCCGACAGGTACAACGACGGGATGATCTGGTGGGCAAACTTGAACTCGTCAATCGTCCAGGGGCTCACCGGCAGCATGTTCATCTGCACCTGGCGCCCGGCGTTCTGGTCTTCCTGCAGCAGGTTCAAGCTGGCTTCGAGCTCGCGGTTGGCGGTCTCGAGCTTTTCGCGGTAGCGCTGGTTTTCCAGGAGCAGGCGTGCACGGTCCAGGGCGCGGCGCACCGAGTGCTCCAGCACGGCCAGGTCTTCCAGGGGCTTGATCAGGTAATCGGCGGCGCCCAGGCGCAAGGCTTCAACGGCATCGTTCATGACACCGGCACCGGACACGACAATCACCGGCGTTTGCGGGGCAAGGTCGGTCACCTGGCGAATCAGCTCCAGGCCGCCCATCTGGGGCATGCGCAGGTCGCAGATCACAAGGTCGGGCTTGTCGCGCTCGAATACCTGGAGACCCTGTTGGCCATTACTGGCCTGCAGGACGCTGAAGCCACTGTCTTCCAAGTAGGCCGCGAGGCTCGCGCGCACTACTTCGTCGTCATCGATAATCAGCAGCGTGGCACTGGTTTTTTGCATGTGGGCAAACGGCGCCAGAATTAGGTTGGCGTAGGCGGCTCGGCAATGGCCGGGCTCACGTACTGGATTCGCTTTCTAGCCTCTCTGTCCTACAAAGCAATGGGATTTGGCCCATGCACAACGGTAAAGCAGAGGTGCCCTTCTAAGGCGCAGACGGTACTCCCATCCGTGAGGGGTTTCAAGCTCATGCCGATGGTCGCCGGGCGTCTTTACACCGCAAATCACCCGGAGTTATAAGAACCCTCACAACCACAACGCAAAGTAAGGATGGATGCTGTGAGCGAACACGAGCGCGACTACGCCGAAAAACGCGATTTCATCCGCATGCGAATAGATGCCGATGTGTCTTTGATCCATGCCGGGCAGGAGATTGCCGGCACCTGCGTGGACCTCTCCAGTTCCGGCATGCAGGTGCAGGCACCTCGCCAGTTCACTGTGGGCGACCTGCTGACCGTGCGCATTGATTCAGAGCACGCCGCGCTCAGGGGTCTTGAGGCGGATACCGAGGTGGTGTGGACCAAGGCGGTAGGCGATGACCAGCATCTGGGCCTCAAGATTCTGAAAATGCGCTAACGCAACATCCCGCCCCTGCGCAAAGGTGACGCGGAGCGTCACGGGATGCATTCCCACGCGGAGCGGGGGGAACGATCAGCGCGCACAAAAAAGGCGACCCTATAAAGGTCGCCTTTTTCATTTCAAAACGTCACAGCTTAAAAGTCGTCGACGACCTTGCCGTCCTTGACCTTGAACTCGCGGTTCTGCAGGTAAGCGTTACGAATGAAGGTGTACTTGTCGCCGCTGATCAGCTTCTCGCTGTCGAGCAGGCTGGCGCGTACGTCGACAACGTTGAGGCCGAAGGTGCTGTTACGCCAGCCGATGTCGTTCATGTAGCGGTACGGTTGGGTGTAGCTGTCGACGTATTTGGACGGCGCATCACGCAAGGTGCTTGGGCCCAGCAACGGGATCATCACGTACGGGCCACTGCCCACGCCCCAGTAGCCCAGGGTCTGGCCGAAGTCTTCGTCGCTGCGCTGCAGCCCCATTTTGGTGCCGACGTCGATAAAGCCCAGTACGCCAAATGTGGTGTTGACCAACAGGCGGGCGGTGTCGACGCCTGCATTGTGCGGCTTGAGTTGCAGCACGTTGTTGGCCAGGTTGCCGACATCACCGATGTTGCGGAAGAAGTTGTGAACGCCGTCCTGCACAAATTGTGGGGTGACGAACTGATAGCCCTGGGCGATTGGCTTGAGGGCATAAGTATCAACGGTATCGTTGAAGGTGAAGATGGGGCGGTTGACGCTTTCCCATGGGTCATCTTCCGAGGCCGCCTGGGCAGCGAAAGGTGCCAACAGGATGGTGGCACACACCGATAGCTGAGCGAAGTACTGGCTCCAGCGCATAGCTTTTGCTCCTTGAATGGTCTGTCATGGGCGCTATGCCCTGAATAAGGCTGTCAGTATATGACGGAAGTGTCGATTTAGGCAGCTACCTAGAATCGTCTTAGGGAAAATGCACAAAATTCCTACAAATACCGACAGTGTCATCCCCTTGTCATGCCGCCCCGATAGCGTGGCAGCTATTTCAGGGACGTTCAGATGCCACACGCCGAGATTGCCGTCGCCGCCGCCCCCTCATTGACCGCCGTGTTATTTGGCCTGAGTGGCTGCCTGGTGGATTTTGGTTCCCTGGCGCGCACCGACTCACCTTGCGCCGACGCCGAGGCCACGCCAGGCGCATTGAAAATCCTGCGCAGTCTCAAAGAACAAGGCGTGCCCTGCGCCTGGCTGGACGAACTGCCTCCCGCCGTGACCGCGCCACTCTGCGCCGGCCTGCCGGGCTGGCTCAAGGCCGCCTCGCCCTCCTCCATTCGCTGGCCTGCGCCCCACGCCTGCTGGCAAGCGCTGATGGAGTTGAACATCGAACGTCTGGAAGGCTGCGTACTGGTCAGCGGCGAGCCGCGTCTGCTGCAATCGGGCCTGAATGCCGGTTTGTGGACCATCGGCCTGGCCTCCTGCGGTTCGCTCTGCGGCCTGTCGCCCCGGCAATGGCAGGCACTGACCGAGCAGCAACGCGAACACAAGCGCGGCAAGGCCACGGTGGCGCTCTATGGCCTGGGCGTGCACTCGGTGATCGACCATCTCGGCGAACTCGGCACCTGCCTGGCCGACATCCGCCTGCGCCAGCTCAAGGGCGAGAAGCCCTGATCGAGATCATGCACAGTTGACCCCAGTGGATTAATCTACAGGTCAGCCCGTAGACCTTTCGCCGTGCGCCGTGGTCTATGCCAGTGCCTATCGATAAAAGGAAAGAACGTCATGCCTGATCGCGAGAAGTTACAACAGCAGGCCGATATTGTGCGTGAGCAACTGGAGAACCATCCCGAGTTGCCCGCCGAGAAACGTCAAGCATTGGAAGAGTTGATCGCCAAGTTCGAAGTCCAGTTGGAAATGGAACCGGCCACCCAGACGCCCAGCATCGCTGACGATGTGAACCGGGCAGTGGAAGGTTTTGAACTGGACCATCCAGGCATTGCCGGGACGTTGCGCAATATCGTGCTGACCCTTGGCAATATCGGCATCTAACCCGAGCCCAAGCCAAACACAAAACCAAATGTGGGAGCTGGCTTGCCTGCGATAGCGGCGTATCAGTCACTTGATGAATGACTGAAAGATCGCAATCGCAGGCAAGCCAGCTCCCACAGTTTTTTGTATGAAGGCTTACTGACGCGCCAGCCGCACGTTCAGGAACTGGGTGTTCTCAGTGCTGCGATACGGATTGATATCCAACCCACCCCGACGCACATACCGTGCATACACGGTCAATTTCTCCGGCTTGAGCAAGCGCTGCAAGTCCAGGAAGATCCGCTCCACACACTGTTCATGAAAGTCCGAGTGCTGGCGAAAGCTGACGATATATTCCAGCAGGCTGGCGTGATCCAGCGCCGCACCACGGTATTCCACCACCACGCTGCCCCAGTCAGGCTGGCTGGTCACCGGGCAATTGGATTTGAGCAGGTGGCTGTGCACGCTCTCCTCCACCACGCGCGAATCATCGCAACGCAGCAGTTCCGGGCGCGGGTGTTCGTAGCTGCTGACGTTGATATCCAGGCCGTCAATGCACACGCCCGGCAACGCCATCACGCCTTCTGCCTCGATGTCGGCCAGGCTGCGAATGCGCACGCTCACTGGCTTGCCGGCCGCAGAGCTGAGGTCGGTGCGCAAGGTGGCTTCAAGGCTTTGCGTATCGGCAAACGCGGTCTGGTTCAGCGAGTTGAGGTACAGCTTGAACGACTTGGACTCGATGATGTTCGGCGAGTCGGCCGGAATGCTGAACTCACCGATGGCCACCACCGGCTTGCCCGAGGGCAACAACCAGGACAGTTCGAAGCAGTTCCAGAAATCCACGCCCTTGTACGGCAGGGTCTCGGCGCTCAGGCCCAGCTCGGCCCACTTGGCGGCGCGTGGAATCGGAAACAGCAACGAAGGCGTGTAGGTGCTGATGTATTCACTGGACTTGCCCAGCGGCGAATGTTCGGCTGCGGGATGCATGGCGGAAACCTGGCTAAATAAACCGCGCCAGTCTACCAGCCTTTGCTCGCCCCCTTAACAAACGCCTCACTCAACGGTCAGTTTACCGACCATGCCCGCCTGGTAATGCCCGGGCAGGTTGCAGGCGAACTCAAGGCCTGTGGCCTGCTTGAACGTCCAGGTCAGTTCGGCCGTCTTGCCCGGCTCCACCAACACACTGTTGGGATCGTCGTGCTTCATGCCGCCCATGTCGCCGTGGCCCATGGCGCTGTGATCCATCTTGCCCATGCCGGTAGCGGTGAGCATTCCACTGGCTTGCATCTGCAACATCTCTTTCTGGTGGGCGGCATGCATGGCCGCGTCTCCCAGGTTGAACTCATGCAGCAACTGGCCTTTGTTGACCAGCACAAAGCGCACAGTTTCACCGGCCTTGACGTCCAGGGACTTGGGCTCAAAGGCAATGTCCCGCAGCGTGACTTCAACGGTGCGCGTGGCTTTATCCGCCGGGGCCGGCTGGCCGAACGCGTAGGTGTGAGTCGCATCTGCCAGGGCATTGAAACTCAACGCCATCAGGCAGCCTGCCAATAACAGAGGTGTACGCAACGCCATCTTTCACTCTCCAAAATAGGTATCCAGCTTGGGCAACACTTTAAGATGGCCTCGCTGCCAGCCAGCTGACTGCTAGATTACAACTTTGTCAGCTTGCGCCCATCCCCTGACGAGCACGGTATAAAGCCCAATGTTTTTTTGTAGGAGCGAGCTTGCTCGCGAAGGGCTTAAGCACAACGCGTCAAGCCTGACAGCCCGCGTTACCGTTGGCGTTTTTCGCGAGCACGCTCGCTCCTACATAGCCCCTATCAAGAGCCCGATATGAAACTGCTGATCGTCGAAGACCAACCCAAAACCGGTCATTACCTGCGCCAGGGCCTGGCCGAAGCGGGCTTTACCACCGAACTGGTGGCCGACGGCACCAGTGGCCAGCAATTGGCGCTGACGGGCGACTATGACTTATTGATCCTCGATGTGATGCTGCCCGGCCGCGATGGCTGGCAAATCCTGCAGGCGGTGCGCAGTGCCGGCCTGGACATCCCGGTGCTGTTCCTCACCGCTCGCGATGCCGTAGAAGACCGAGTACATGGCCTGGAGCTGGGCGCCGACGATTACCTGGTCAAGCCCTTCGCCTTTTCCGAACTGCTGGCGCGGGTGCGCACCTTGTTGCGCCGTGGCAGCAGCACGCCGCAGGAGACCACGCTGCAACTGGCCGACCTGAGCCTGGACTTGATCCGCCGCCGCGTCGAGCGCAGCGGCCAGCGCATCGACCTCACCGCCAAGGAGTTCGCCCTGCTGGAGCTGCTGCTACGCCGCCAGGGCGAAGTGCTGCCCAAGACGCTGATCGCCTCCCAGGTGTGGGACATGAATTTCGACAGCGACACCAACATCATCGAAGTCGCCATTCGCCGCCTGCGCCTGAAAGTCGACGACAATTTCCCCAATAAGCTGATCCACACCGTGCGCGGCATGGGTTACGTGCTGGAGGAACGGTTCACGTGATCAAGCGCCTGTCCCTGACCAGCCGCCTGGCGCTGCTGTTTGCCGCCTGCACGGCGGTGGTCTCGTTGATCGCCGGAGTGTTGTTCAACCGGGCCAGCGAGGCGCACTTCATGGAGCTGGACCAGCAACAGCTCGAAAGCAAACTGGTAGCCCTGCGCAGCACCTTGCAAGGTGTCGCCTCACCGGAAGACCTCGCCCGGCGAACCCCTCAACTGCGCGCCGAACTCGATCACCAGCCCGACCTCACCTTGCGCATCACCGGGGCGGGTCAACGTTGGCTGGACGGCGCGCCACACCTTCCCTTGCCCCAAGCACCCGGCCTGCACAGCCTGCAATACGCAGGCACCGACTATCGCGTATTCATCGCGCCCTTGACGCCCAGCCAACTGGATTCGCCACAACTGACCCTGATCCTCGACATCACCCACCACCAGCACTTTCTGCAACGCATGCAACGCTTGATCTGGCTGACCGTCGGCCTCTCGGCCCTGGCCACTGCCCTGCTCGGCGCCTGGGCTGCGCGCAGTGGCTTGCGACCGCTGCGGCGCATGGGCGAAGTGGCCGCCAGCGTCTCCGCCCACTCCCTCACGCAACGCTTACCTCAAGAACAAATGCCGGTGGAGCTCGCGGAACTGGCCCAAGCCGTCAACGCCATGCTGGCGCGCCTGGATGACGCGTTCCAGCGCCTGTCTGCCTTCAGCGCAGATATCGCCCACGAACTGCGCACACCGCTGTCCAACCTGTTGACCCAGACCCAAGTCATCCTCACCCAACCGCGCCCGCTGGAGGATTACCGCGAGGCGCTGCACAGCAATCTGGAAGAGCTGCAATGGATGGCGCAACTGGTCAACGACATGCTGTACCTGGCCAAAGCTGACCACGGCTTGCTGATGCCCAGCCGAGAAGCTCTGGATTTGGGCGATGAGGTCGACGCACTGTTGGAGTTCTTTACCCTGCTGGCGGAGGACGCACAGGTGACGCTGGTGCGCGAAGGCACCGCCCAGACGATGGGCGATCGCGGTATGTTGCGCCGGGCCTTGTCGAATCTGCTGGATAACGCGCTGCGGTTTACCCCACCGGGCGGTGAAGTGCGGGTGCGGATCGAGAGTGGCGTGACACTGACGGTTGAGAACAGCGGGGAAGGCATTCCTGCGTCGTTACTGCCGAGGCTGTTTGACCGGTTCTACCGAGCCGACCCGTCGAGGCGAGCAGGCAGCAGTGAACATGCGGGGCTGGGGTTGGCGATTACCCAGTCGATTGTACGCGCGCATGGCGGGAGGATTTATTGTGAGTCGCAGGCGGGCTGGACAAGGTTTGTGATTGAGTTGCCCAAGGGCGACTGCTGATCGTTCCCACGCTTTGCTGATCGTTCCCACGCTCCGCGTGGGAACGCATTCCGGGACGCTCTGCGTCCCAACAGCGAACGCGGAGCGTCCGGTGAGGCATTCCCACGCGGAGCGTGGGAACGAGCAGGTTACGAATACCTGAGGGCGTGCGCCGGCTCAATCTTCGCCGCCCGATACGCCGGGTAAATCGTCGCCAAGAAGCTCAACACAAACCCCGCCGAGCAAATCAGCAACACATCCCCACCTTGCAGCTCCGAAGGCAGGTTGCTGACAAAATACACATCCGAACTGAAGATATGCTGCCCGCTCACCCGCTCCAGCCAGCCCACCAGCTCACTCACGTTCAGCGCCGCAATCACCCCCAGCACGCCGCCGATCAAGGTGCCGACCACGCCAATCACGGTGCCCTGCACCATGAAGATCGCCATGATCTGCCGAGGTGTAGCGCCGATGGTACGCAGGATGGCGATGTCCGCGCCCTTGTCGTTCACCACCATGATCAAGGTGGCGATGATGTTGAACGCGGCCACGGCGACGATCATCAGCAACAGCAGGCCGATCATGGTCTTTTCCATTTTCATCGCGCTGAACAGGCTGCCCTGGGTGTGGGTCCAGTCATCCGGCTTATAAGCCGCGCCCAGGCTGGCGGCGATATCTGCCGAGACTTTGGGCGCTGCATACAGGTCCTTCACCGCCAGGCGCACGCTTTGCACCTGGTTGGGCTGCCAATGCTGGATTTCAGCGGCGTCGGCCATGTGGATCAGGGCCATGGAGCCATCCAGTTCGGCGCCGACCTTGAAGATGCCCACCACATTCAGGCGCTGCATGCGCGGGGTGATACCGCCCGGGGCGCTGCTGAGTTCCGGCACGATCAGGGTCAGTTTGTCGCCCACGTTCAGGCGAAAACGCCGTGCAGTGATATCACCGACCACCACCCCGAACTCGCCGGGCTTGAGGTCGTCGAGTTTGCCGCGCACGATGTGCTGGGCCACGATCGACACCTTGCCTTCCTGAGCCGGGTCGACGCCGCTGATCTCGATGGGCTGCATCGCGCCCTTATAGGAAAACATGCCATCCATCTGGGTGAAGGGCACAGCGGCGGTGACTTGCGGATTCTTCATCGCGGCCGCGGCCACCGGCTGCCAATCATCAATCGGCTTTACGCCGACGATGGTGGCGTGGGGCACCATGCCGAGGATGCGTGAGCTCATTTCACGCTGAAAGCCGTTCATCACCGAAAGCACTACGATCATCGCCAATACGCCCAGGGCGAGGCCGATCATCGAGGTCATCGAGATAAACGAGACAAAACGGTTGCGGCGCTTGGCGCGGGTATAGCGCGTGCCGATAA
Organism: Pseudomonas sp. NBRC 111138; assembly: GCF_001320835.1. NCBI lineage: Bacteria > Pseudomonadati > Pseudomonadota > Gammaproteobacteria > Pseudomonadales > Pseudomonadaceae > Pseudomonas > Pseudomonas sp. NBRC 111138. The sequence continues at coordinate 79,758 of NZ_BCBO01000080.1, forward strand.
AAATCGATAACGGTCTGAACATTCGCGGGCACCGTTGGAAAAATGAAAAAGCCCGACCTCAAAAAACCGGGCTTGCAACAGGTCAGATAGCGACCAGATGACCTTCCTGCAAATGCAGTACGCGGTCCATCTGCCGGGCCATGCTCATGTCATGGGTCACCACCAGGAACGCGGTGCGCATCTGGGTGCTCAGTTCCAGCATCAAGTCCTTGATGCCCTGGGCGGTGTGGGAGTCGAGGTTGCCGGTCGGCTCGTCGAGCATCACCAGGCCGGGGTTGTTCACCAGGGCACGGGCAATCGCCACGCGCTGGCGCTCACCACCGGACAACTCCGCTGGCTTGTGCTCCAGGCGGTGGCCGAGGCCGACGCGCTCGAGCAAGGCCGTGGCACGCTGACGCGCTTCAGGAATCGCGGTCTTGCCAATCAACAGCGGCATGCACACGTTTTCCAGGGCGGTGAATTCCGGCAGCAAGTGGTGGAACTGGTACACAAAGCCCAACGAGCGGTTGCGCAGTTGGCCGCGGGCCTTTTCATTCAAGGCCGAGAGTTCTTCACCGGCCAGCCATACGCTGCCCTGGGACGGCGTGTCGAGGCCGCCCAACAGGTTGAGCAAGGTACTCTTGCCGGAACCGGAACTGCCGACGATCGCCACACGCTCGCCAGGGTGCAGTTCAAGCTGCAGGTTGGACAGCACCACCACCGACTCCGGGCCTTCCTCGTAGGATTTGCCCAGGTTGCGGCAGCTCAGGATTGCTTTTTCACTCATGCCCGATTCACTCATAACGTAATGCCTGTGCTGGCTGGGTACGTGCCGCGCGCCAGGCTGGATACAGGGTGGCAAGGAAGCTCAGGACCAACGCAGCGCCGCCCACCATCAGCACGTCCTGGGTTTGCACCTGGGACGGCAAGTAATCGATGAAGTAGACGTCGGCGTTGAGAAACTTGTGGCCGATCACCTTTTCAAGCAGGGCGATGGCGGCGCTGACGTTCAGCGCGGCCAAAATGCCCACCGCCGTGCCGATCAAGGTGCCAACCACGCCGATCACGGTGCCCTGCACCATGAAGATCGCCATGATCTGCCCCGGCGTGGCGCCCAACGTACGCAGAATGGCGATGTCGCCCTTCTTGTCGTTCACCACCATCACCAGCGTGGAGATAATGTTGAAGGCCGCCACGGCGACGATCAGCAACAACAACAGGCCGATCATGGCTTTTTCCATGCGGATGGCCTGATACAGGTTGCCGTGGGTGCGGGTCCAGTCGCGGGCGTAGTACTCGGTCTCACCCAGGTGCTGGGCAATTTCCCAGGCACCGCGCGGCGCATCGAACAGGTCGTTGAATTTCAGGCGCAGGCCCTGCACCTGGTCGGGCTGCCAGCGATGCAGGCGGGCCAGGTCAGTGAGGTTGGTCAGGCCGATGTAACCGTCGATCTCACCAGCGCCGACGTGGAAAGTGCCCACCACGGTAAAGCGCTTCATGCGCGGGAACATGCCGGCCGGGGTCACGGTGACTTCCGGGGCGACGAAGGTCAGCTTGTCGCCAACCCCCACGCCCAGCTTGGCCGCGGCCTTGTCACCGATGACGATGCCAAAGCTGCCCGGCGACAGCTCGTCGAGCTTACCTTGCAGCATGAACTTGTCGATGATCGAGACGTTGCGCTCCTGGGCCGGGTCGATGCCGTTGAGCAGGATCTTCTGCACTTTGCCGTCATTGGTCAGCAACCCCTGCATCTGGGTAAACGGCGCTACCGCCACCACCTTGGGGTTCTGCTGGACCTTGGCGGCCAGGCTTTGCCAGTCGTTGATGGGCGCATCGCCCTCGATGGTCGCGTGGGGCACCATGCCCAGCACGCGGGTGCGCATCTCATGATCGAAGCCATTCATCACCGACAGCACCACGATCATCACGACCACGCCCAGGGCGAGACCGATCATCGAGGTCAAGGAAATGAACGACACAAAATGATTGCGACGCTTTGCACGGGTATAACGCGTGCCGATAAATACGAAGAGAGGTCTGAACATGTCGGGGCTTGTTCGGAGGAAAAGAAGACGTCCCGGTGGCGGGGTCTGGTCAGCAGCTTTACACTCAGACCATTACCGTTACCTGGGGTTCGCCATGTCGACATTAGATGAAGAAGAGCGCCGCGAATACTACCGTATCGACGACATGATCGCACTTCAAATCAAACCCCTGTCGGGCCCCGACGCGGCGAGCAAGGAAGTGTTGCTGGATGATTCACCGCTGTTCAATCTGCTCAGCGAGCTGCACTTGAGCGAATTCGAAGCCCAGCACCTGCTGCGCCAGATCAGCGAGAAAGACCGCAGCCTGGCGGCCTTCCTCAAAGTGCAGAACAAACGCCTGGATCTGCTCAGCCAGGTCATGGCTCGCGGTTTGCTGAACGAGGTGGGTGCGCCGCAACCGGTGATCCTCTCCGAGGGCGGCATCGACTTCCAGCACCCGACACCGCTGGCCGCCGACACTCACCTGGCGGTCAAGCTGGTGCTGATGCCCCAGGCGCTCGGCCTGTTGCTGCGCGCGCGGGTGACCCATTGCGACCCCAAGGGCGACGGCTTTGATGTGGGCACGGAGTTCGAGTCCATGACCGACGCCCAACGCCAACTGCTGGCGCGCTATATCCTGCAGAAACAGGCCCAGGAACGCCGCCTGGCGCGAGAACAAAGCGAAGACCTCTGAATGCGTATTCACGACGCCAGCCATCCTGGCGCAAAGGAGCAACTGTGACCCTGATTTACGGCCACCGCGGTGCCAAAGGCGAAGCACCGGAAAATACCCTGACCAGTTTTCAGGAATGTCTCAAACACGGCGTACGTCGTTGCGAACTGGACTTGCACCTGTCCATGGACGGCGAGTTGATGGTCATCCACGACCCGACCCTCAAGCGCACCACCGACCGGCGCGGCAAGGTCGTCGAGTACTCGGCGGCTGATTTGGTCAAGATGGACGCGCGCAAAGGCGGCCCAGGCTGGGTAAGCCCCTGCCCGATTCCACGCCTGGAGGAGTTGTTCGAACAGTGCGACTTCGATCACTGGCAACTGGAAGTCAAAAGCGCCTCGCGCACCCGTGCCGCAACCACTGTGCTGGCGATTCGCGAAATGGCTGTGCGCTTTGGCTTGATGGACAAGGTCACGGTCACGTCAAGCTCGCGGGAAGTGCTCAAGGCCGCCGTGGAACTCACCCCGGACCTGTCACGCGGGCTGGTCGCCGAATATGCCTGGCTCGACCCGCTGAAGGTCGCGCAGAACTACGGCTGTGAGTATTTGGCATTGAACTGGACGCTGTGCACCCCCGAGCGGCTGGAAAAAGCCCAGCGCCAGGGCTTGCATGTGTCCGTGTGGACAGTCAACGAACCTGCGCTGATGCGCAGGCTCGCCGACTTCGGCGTAGATAGCCTGATTACAGACTTTCCCGGTTTGGCCACTGCCACTCTCGGGAATTACTGAAATCGGTCTCCCCGGCCGGCTCAGGCCACCGGCCGGAGCCGCTCAAAAAAGCCGGTTGAGGCCGTCGTAGGCCGCTACCCGATAGGCTTCGGCCATGGTCGGGTAGTTGAAGGTGGTGTTGACGAAATACTTGAGGGTATTTTGCTCACCTGGCTGGTTCATGATCGCCTGGCCGATGTGCACGATCTCCGAGGCCTGGTAGCCGAAGCAATGCACGCCGAGTACTTCCAGGGTTTCGCGGTGGAACAGGATTTTCAGCATGCCTTGCGGCTCACCGGCAATCTGCGCACGCGCCATGCTCTTGAAGAACGCCTTGCCCACTTCGTAAGGCACCTTGGCCTTGGTCAGTTCGTGCTCGTTCTTGCCGATCGAGCTGATCTCGGGAATCGTGTAGATCCCGGTCGGCACGTCGTTCACGTAGCGCCAGCTGCCATTGTCGACAATGCTGCCAGCGGCCGAGCGGCCCTGGTCATGGGCGGCACTGGCCAGGCTTGGCCAGCCGATCACGTCACCGGCGCCGTAGATGTTCGGCACGCAGGTGCGGTAGTTCTCATCCACTTCGATCTGGCCACGGCTGTTGACCTTGACCCCGATGTTTTCCATGCCCAGCTTGTCGGTGTTGCCGGTACGGCCGTTGCACCACAGCAAGGCGTCGGCCTTGATCTTCTTGCCGGACTTGAGGTGCAGGATCACCCCATTGTCCAGGCCTTCGACCCGCTCGTACTCTTCGTTGTGGCGCACGGTGATGTTGTTGTTGCTGAAGTGGTAGCTCAACGCCTGGGAGATTTCCGAGTCGAGGAAGCTGAGCAACTGGTCGCGGTTGTCCACCAGCTCGACCAGTACACCCAGGCCACTGAAGATCGAGGCGTATTCACAGCCGATCACGCCGGCGCCGTAGATGATCAGTTTGCGCGGGGTATGGCCCAGGCTCAGGATGGTATCGCTATCGTAGATACGCGGGTGGTGGAAATCGATGTCCGCCGGGCGATACGGGCGCGAACCGGTGGCGATGATGATGTGCTTGGCCACCAGTTTCTCGACCACGCCATTGGCGCAGACCACTTCGACGGTTTGCTCATCGGCAAAACTGCCGGTGCCGAAGAACAGGTCGACGCGGTTACGGGCGTAGTAGCCGGTACGCGAGGCGACTTGCTTGGAGATGACTTTTTCAGCGCTTTTCAGTACGTCCGGGAACGAGAACCAGCGCGGCTCACCAATGGCCCGGAACATCGGGTTGGTATTGAACTGCATGATCTGCCGTACCGAGTGACGCAACGCCTTGGACGGGATGGTACCCAGGTGGGTGCAGTTACCGCCGACCTGGCGACGGCTATCAACCATCGCCACCTTGCGCCCTGCTTTGGCAGCGTTCATCGCCGCACCTTCTCCAGCTGGGCCGGAACCCAGTACCACCACGTCGTAGTTGTAGACAGCCATGCGTACTCCTCAGAACAGGCCAGGCGTACGATTGGACGCCGGGCTAAATCATGCCGCGGCCAGCGAGCATGAAGGACAATTTGGCTCAAGTGTGTGAACCGGGGCACAGTCTATAGAAGGCCGAGCGCCGCGAACATTAACCCTTGGTCGCGTCGTAGGCCAGTGTTGCCATACTACAGGACGCACATCAGCGCCGAATTCAGGATGAGCCATTATGCGACAACTATTTTTCTGTTTGATGCTGATGGTGTCGCTCACGGCGCACGCCAACGACGCACAGCGGCTCAAGCAGGCAAGCTTCCCCGCACAGGTCGAGGGGCTGGCCCTGAAAAACCAGGCGGTGTTCAACTATCTCTGGGCGGAGGTGTATGCCGCCGCGCTGTATGCACCCGCTGACCTGCCGGCAAAGCAGGCCTGGGACCAGCAGAAGGCTGTGCGCCTGGCGCTGTATTACTTTCGCGACATTGACCGCGATGATGTGATCAAGGCGGCCACCGTCACCTTGGAGCGCCAGCAAGCCAATGCCGGGTTGAACCCAGAGATAGCCAAGCTGCACGCGCGCTTTCGGGATATTCGCAGCGGTGATCGCTACGCCCTGGATTTTCGTCCGGGGCGCGGGTTGAATCTGGAGATTAATGGGCAGGTGGTGTTCAGCAGCCCGGACGCTGAATTAGCGAAGGCCTACCTGGGTATCTGGCTGGCGCCCAAAGGGCTGTCGGACAGTTTGCGCAACACGCTATTCAAGTGATGGCGGCGTGGACGGTTCCATCGTCATCGCAGGCAAGCCAGCTCCCACAGGTAAATGCAGTTCAACTGTGGGAGCTGGCTTGCCTGCGATAAGGCCCTCCCAGACACCACAAAACCCACGGCCATAAAAAAGCCCCGAACCAGTCGGGGCTTCTTCATTCAGCGCAAAGGCTTAGCGCGGAAACGCAGGCGGGTTGACCCCAGCCATGTCTTCCATCACGCGAACCACTTGGCAGCTGTAGCCGAACTCGTTGTCGTACCACACGTACAGCACAACACGGTTGTCCTGGGTGATGGTCGCTTCCGCGTCCACCACACCAGCATGGCGCGAGCCAACGAAGTCGGTGGAGACCACTTCCTGGGAATTGACGAAGTCGATCTGCTTATGCAGGTCGGAGTGCAGCGCCATGTAGCGCAGGTACTCGTTCATCTCTTCGCGGGTGGCGGCTTTCTCAAGGTTGAGGTTGAGAATGGCCATCGAAACGTTCGGCGTCGGTACGCGGATCGCGTTACCGGTCAGCTTGCCGGCCAGCTCAGGCAGAGCCTTGGCAGCGGCAGTGGCAGCACCGGTCTCGGTGATCACCATGTTCAACGCGGCGCTACGGCCACGGCGATCGCCTTTGTGGAAGTTGTCGATCAGGTTCTGGTCGTTGGTGTACGAGTGAACGGTTTCAACGTGGCCGTTAACGATGCCGAACTTGTCATTCACAGCCTTGAGCACCGGCACGATGGCGTTGGTGGTGCAGGAAGCGGCGGACACGATCTTGTCGTCAGCGGTGATTTCAGCGTGGTTGATGCCGTGCACGATGTTCTTGAGCTTGCCCTTGCCAGGCGCGGTCAGCACAACGCGGTCGACACCCGGGCAAGCCAGGTGCTGGCCCAGGCCCTCGGCATCACGCCATACGCCAGTGTTGTCCACCAGCAAGGCGTTCTGGATGCCGTACTGGGTGTAATCCACCTCAGTCGGGTTCTTCGCGTAGATCACCTGGATCAGGTTACCGTTGGCGGTGATGGTGTTGTTTTCTTCGTCAATGGTGATGGTGCCATTGAACGAGCCGTGTACCGAATCGCGACGCAGCAGGCTGGCGCGCTTGGTCAGGTCGTTCTCGGCGCCTTTGCGCACCACGATGGCACGCAGGCGCAGGCCGTCGCCACCACCGGTTTTCTCGATCAGGATGCGCGCCAGCAGGCGGCCGATACGGCCAAAGCCGTACAACACCACATCGGTGCCTTTGCGGGCGGCAGCGTTTTGCTGGCCAACCACATCGGCCATTTCTTCACGTACGAACTGCTCGGCAGTGCGGCCGGCACCTTCTTTACGGAATTTGTAGGCCAACTTGCCCAGGTCTACCGAAGCCGCGCCGAGCTTGAGCTCGCTCATGGCTTTGAGCAGTGGGAATGTTTCGTGGACGGAGAGTTCGCTGTCGTCGGCGGAGCGATGGCGTGCAAAGCGGTGCGCTTTGAGAATCGCGATGACAGACTGGTTGATCAGGCTGCGGCCATAGATCGAGCTCACCACATTGTTATTGCGGTACAGCTGACCGATAAGCGGAATCATCGCTTCAGCGAGTGCTTCACGGTCGATCCATTCACCAAGACACTGGTCGGGCTTCTGAGTCACGGGAACCTTCCACATGTAGGGGCAGAAAAAAGGGGCTACATTATGTCGCCCGACTGAGCGTTGAGCAATGCGCGAAGGGCAACAAAAAGCCCTTGCAAAAAAATACCACCGCGCTACAGCCCAGGAAACACGCGGGTTCCAGAAGGCCACTAGTTTGGCGAGCAGGCCGACTTGTCCGTAACTCTCCTAAACATTCGCGCTTTTTGGCACTACATATTGAGTCAAAACCCGCCATTGTTTGTCTTAGCCACTACATTTCCTGCAAACCGTAATAGGCACAGTCAGCAACTGACAGGCGGCACCTGGGGCCGTTACAATTACCGACTTTGTCGCAACGCTTGGAGCTCAACCTTCCGTGCCCGTTCTGCGTCTACCGCTACTCCCTGCCGCGGCAGGTAAACAGCACTGGGGCAACCTGCCCGGTGCCGCCCTGAGCCTGGCCATTGCCGAGGCTGCCAGCGCAGCCAAGCGCTTTACCCTGCTGCTCACCGCCGACAGCCAAAGTGCCGAACGGTTGGAGCAGGAGCTGAGCTTCTTCGCCCCGGATTTGCCGGTGCTGCATTTTCCCGACTGGGAAACCCTGCCCTACGACCTGTTCTCGCCGCACCAGGACATCATCTCCCAGCGCATCGCCAGCCTGTACCGCTTGCCGGAACTGGCCCACGGCGTGCTGGTGGTGCCGATCACCACCGCCCTGCACCGCCTGGCACCGACCAAGTTCCTGCTCGGCAGCAGCCTGGTGCTGGACGTGGGCCAGAAGCTCGACGTCGAGCAGATGCGCACGCGCCTGGAAGCCAGCGGCTACCGCTGCGTCGACACGGTGTACGAGCACGGTGAGTTCGCGGTGCGCGGCGCTTTGATCGACCTGTTCCCGATGGGCAGCAAGTTGCCGTACCGCATCGACCTGTTCGATGACGAGATCGAGACGCTGCGCACCTTCGATCCGGAGAACCAGCGTTCCATCGACAAGGTCGACTCGATCAAGCTGCTGCCGGCGCGGGAATTCCCGTTGCAAAAAGACGCGGTAACACGCTTCAAGGCGCGCTTTCGTGAGCGCTTCGATGTCGACTTCCGTCGCTGCCCGATCTTCCAGGACTTGAGCAGCGGGATTACACCTGCCGGTATCGAGTACTACCTGCCGTTGTTCTTCGACGAAACCTCCACCCTCTTCGACTACCTGCCCCAGGACACCCAGGTGTTCTCGCTGCCGGGTATCGAACAGGCGGCGGAAAACTTCTGGAACGATGTGCGCAACCGCTACGAAGAACGCCGCGTCGATCCATCACGGCCTTTACTGCCGCCCGCTGAACTGTTCCTGCCAGTTGAAGACTGCTTCGCGCGCCTGAAAAACTGGCCGCGTGTGGTCGCCAGCCAGCAGGACGTGGACGCCGGCAGCGGCCGCGAGCGTTTCCCGGCGAGCGCGTTGCCCGATCTGGCGATCCAGGCCAAAGCCACGCAACCGCTGGAGGCGCTGTCTAACTTCCTCGGTGACTTCCCGGGCCGCGTGCTGTTCACCGCCGAATCCGCCGGGCGTCGCGAAGTGCTGCTGGAGCTGTTGGAACGCCTGAAGCTGCGGCCGAAAACCGTTGACAGCTGGCCTGACTTTGTCGCCAGCAAAGAGCGCCTGGCGATCACCATCGCGCCGCTGGACGAAGGGCTGCGGCTGGATGACCCGTCGCTGGCCTTGATCGCCGAAAGCCCGCTGTTCGGTCAGCGCGTGATGCAACGCCGTCGCCGGGAAAAACGCGCAGACGCCAACAACGACGCGGTGATCAAGAACCTCACTGAGCTGCGCGAAGGCGCGCCGGTGGTGCATATCGACCATGGCGTGGGCCGCTACCTGGGCCTGCAGACCCTGGAGATCGACAACCAGGCCGCCGAATTCCTCACCATGGAATACGCCGAGGGCGCCAAGCTCTACGTGCCGGTGGCCAACCTGCACCTGATCGCCCGCTACACCGGCAGCGACGACGCCTTGGCGCCGTTGCACCGACTGGGCTCGGAGACCTGGCAGAAAGCCAAGCGCAAGGCCGCCGAACAGGTGCGCGACGTGGCCGCCGAACTGCTCGACATCTATGCCCGCCGTGCTGCCCGCGAAGGTTATGCCTTCGCCGACCCGAAAGCCGACTACGCCACTTTCAGCGCCGGCTTCGCCTTCGAAGAAACCCCGGACCAGCAAACCACCATCGAAGCGGTGCGCGCCGACATGCTCGCGCCCAAGCCGATGGACCGCCTGGTGTGTGGCGACGTGGGCTTCGGCAAGACCGAAGTGGCCATGCGTGCAGCCTTTATTGCGGTGCACGGCGGTCGCCAGGTGGCGATCCTGGTGCCAACCACCCTGCTCGCCCAGCAGCACTACAACAGCTTCCGCGACCGCTTTGCCGACTGGCCGGTGACCGTGGAGGTGATGAGCCGCTTCAAGTCCGCCAAGGAAGTGAATGCCGCCGTGGCCGATCTGGCCGAGGGCAAGATCGACATCGTCATCGGTACGCACAAGCTGCTGTCGGACGATGTGAAGATCAAGAACCTGGGCCTGGTCATCATCGACGAAGAACACCGCTTTGGTGTGCGCCAGAAAGAACAGCTCAAGGCCCTGCGCAGTGAAGTCGACATCCTCACCCTCACCGCCACGCCAATTCCGCGCACGCTGAACATGGCGGTGTCGGGTATGCGCGACCTGTCGATCATCGCCACGCCACCGGCGCGTCGTTTGTCGGTGCGCACCTTCGTGATGGAGCAGAACAAGAGCACGGTCAAGGAAGCCCTGCTGCGCGAACTGCTGCGCGGCGGCCAGGTGTATTACCTGCACAACGATGTGAAAACCATCGAGAAATGCGCCGCCGACCTCGCCGAGCTGGTGCCGGAAGCCCGTATCGCCATTGGCCACGGCCAGATGCGCGAGCGCGAACTCGAACAGGTGATGAGCGACTTTTACCACAAGCGCTTCAACGTGCTGATCGCCTCGACCATCATCGAGACCGGCATCGACGTGCCGAGCGCCAACACCATCATCATCGAGCGTGCCGACAAGTTCGGCCTGGCGCAGCTGCACCAATTGCGCGGTCGCGTCGGGCGCAGTCACCACCAGGCCTATGCCTACCTGCTCACACCGCCGCGCCAGCAGATCACTTCCGATGCGGAAAAACGCCTGGAAGCGATCGCCAATACCCAGGACCTCGGGGCTGGCTTTGTATTGGCTACCAATGACCTGGAAATCCGGGGTGCCGGTGAGTTGCTCGGCGACGGCCAGAGCGGGCAGATCCAGGCGGTGGGTTTCACGCTGTATATGGAGATGCTTGAACGCGCGGTAAAAGCCATCCGCAAAGGCGAACAACCGAACCTCGACCAACCCTTGGGCGGCGGCCCGGAAATCAACCTGCGCTTGCCGGCGCTGATTCCCGAAGACTACCTGCCGGATGTGCATGCACGGTTGATCCTGTACAAGCGCATCGCCTCGGCGGCCGACGAAGAAGGCCTCAAGGACTTGCAGGTAGAGATGATCGACCGTTTCGGCCTGCTGCCGGAACCGACCAAGAACCTGGTGCGCCTGACCCTGCTCAAGTTGCAGGCCGAGCAGTTGGGCATCAAGAAAGTCGACGCCGGGCCGCAAGGCGGGCGTATCGAATTCGAAGCGCAGACACCGGTCGACCCGTTGGTGCTGATCAAGCTGATCCAGGGCCAGCCCAACCGCTACAAGTTCGAAGGGGCTACGCTGTTCAAGTTCATGGTGCCGATGGAACGTGCCGAAGAACGCTTCAACACCTTGGAGGCGCTGTTTGAACGCCTCATTCCGAAATCCGTTTAAGGACGCCCCCATGCGCGTGTTCCGCATTTTGAGCCTGTTGTTGGTGGTACTCGCACCTTCGGCCTTTGCCGACAGCCTGTATCAGGTGGAAATGATCCTGGTGCGCCAGAATGCAGAACCGGTGATCAGCAGCCGCGCCGCCCCGGAAGACTGGGATGCCGGAGCGCCGCGCCTGGGTGAGCGGATGAGCCCGCCGCGCCTGGGCAATATCGTCGACAAGCTGCACGCCGACACCAACTACACGGTGCTCGCCCACAAGGCCTGGGAACAGAACCTGGGCGAGCAAGCGGTGAAGGTGGCGATCACCGACGGTCAGGAGCAGTTCGGCCAGTTCCCTATCGAAGGGGTGTTGAGCCTGCAACTGGGGCGCTTTACCGATATCGACGCGGATTTCTGGATCAACCAGTTCGACGACAACGGCAGCGTGATCGCCAGCGAACACTTGAGCCAGAAAGACGTGCGCACCAAGAACAACCAGCTCAACTACCTGGACGGCGGCCACCTGGCGCTGCTGATCAAGATCACCTCGCTGACCGCCAAGCCACCCAGCGCACCACCGCCCGACCTTCAGGACTGATTGCGCGCCATGCCCCTGACGTCGTCGTTGACCAAACCCCTGGCCCCTTCGTGGGCCAATCGCTTCAAAGAGCAAAGCCTCGAGCGCGGGCGACGCTACGCCCTGGAGAACCGCGTGCGCATCGTCGAGTGCGGCGACAGCACCATCACCGCCAGTTGCGAAGGCTCGGGCGGTAATGTTTACCGCCAGACCATCTCACTGCGCGAATCGGCCAAGGGCCTGCTGATCCTGGTGGACAGCCGCTGCACGTGCCCGGTGCACACCAACTGCAAACACATCGCGGCGGTGCTGCTCAAGGTTCAGGAAACCCTGGCCTACCCGGCAGCGGCCCAGGATGCGCAACTGCTGGAAAAACTCCAGGCCGTGCTCGATAACCGCGTTGTCCTGCCGCAGGTGGTGATGGACGAAGTGCAGCCGGTGCCACGCCTGTGGCTGGCCAGCGTGGAATTCAGCGCGTTCGAGCCGCGCAACGGCAAGATGCAGCGCTATATCCAGCACCGTGCGGCGCTGTCGTTCAACTACCTGGGCAACTATGTCAGCGGGCAAAAAAATGCCGACATCATTGTGCGCCAGGAGACGCAGAGCCTGCGGATCAAGCGGCAACCCGAGCAAGAGCAGGCCTATCGCGAACACCTGCGCCTGCTTGGCTTCAAGATCGCCACGCGCCAGAGCAAGGCCCTGCCGGAAAGTGCCGGCGAGCTGTTCGAGATGGTCAATGACAGTGCCTGGCTGAACTTCACCCTCAATGTGTCGCCCACTTTGCGTGCCGAGGGTTGGGAGCTGCAGATCGATGAAGACTTCGGCTTTGACCTCAGCCCCGTCGATGACTGGTATGCCACGGTCGATGAAGGGCCGGAACGCGATTGGTTCGACCTGGAGCTGGGCATCATCGTCAACGGCGAACGCTTGAGCCTGCTGCCGATCCTGCTGAACCTGATGCGCTCTCATACCGAGATCCTCAACCCGGAGAAACTGGCGCGGCGCCGCGATGAAGAGCTGATCCTGGTGAACATCCCCGGCCTGCCCAACGGCCACGGCCCGCTGCAAGTGGCGCTGCCCTACGGCCGCTTGAAGCCGGTGCTGGCAACCCTCGGCGAGTTTTACCTGCAGGAAGCCGGCACCACCGCGCTGCGCTTGGCCAAGGCCGACGCCATACGCCTCAACCCGCTGGAAGACCTGCCTCTGCAATGGGAAGGCGGCGAGAAGATCCGCAACTTCGCCCAGCGTCTGCGCGATATCAAGGATTTCACCTGCGTGGCGCCCGAAGGTCTGAATGCGACCTTGCGCCCCTACCAGCTGGAAGGTCTGAGCTGGATGCAGTCGCTGCGCCAACTGGAGGTGGGTGGGATACTCGCGGATGACATGGGCCTGGGCAAAACCTTGCAGACCCTGGCGCACATCCTCACCGAAAAAAACGCAGGGCGCCTTGATCGGCCGTGCATGGTCGTGATGCCTACCAGCCTGATTCCGAATTGGCTCGATGAGGCGGCGCACTTCACCCCGCAGCTGAGAGTGCAGGCACTTTATGGCGCAGGACGTAAGAAACATTTCGCCAACCTGAATGACTACGACCTGTTGCTGACCACCTACGCCCTGCTGCCCAAGGACATTGAACAGCTCGCCGCCCTGCCCTTGCACGTCTTGATCCTCGATGAAGCGCAGTACATCAAGAACCCGTCCAGCAAGGCGGCCCAGGCCGCACGCGAGCTGAATGCCCGCCAGCGCCTGTGCCTGAGCGGCACGCCTTTGGAAAACCACTTGGGCGAACTGTGGTCGCTGTTCCACTTCCTGTTGCCGGGTTGGCTGGGCGACGTGAAGAGCTTCAACCGTGATTACCGCGTGCCGATTGAAAAACGTGCCAGCGAGGTGCGATTGCAGCACCTAAACGGTCGGATCAAACCCTTCCTGCTACGCCGCACCAAGGAACAAGTGGCAACCGAACTGCCACCCAAGACCGAAATCATCCACTGGGTCGACCTCAACGAGGCCCAGCGCGACGTGTACGAAACCATGCGCCTGGCCATGGATAAAAAGGTCCGCGACGAGATCACCCGCAAGGGCGTGGCTCGCAGCCAGATCATCATCCTCGAAGCCCTGCTCAAACTGCGCCAGGTATGCTGTGACCTGCGCCTTGTCAACGACGCCACCCTGCCCGCGCGTGGCAGCAGCTCGGGCAAGCTCGACAGCCTGATGGACATGCTCGACGAGCTGTTTGCCGAAGGCCGCCGGATCCTGCTGTTCTCACAGTTCACCTCGATGCTGAGCCTGATCGAGGCCGAACTGAAAAAGCGCGGCATTGCCTATGCCCTGCTGACCGGCCAGACCCGGGATCGACGTACACCAGTGAAGGATTTCCAGAGCGGCAAGCTGCAGATCTTTTTGATCAGCCTGAAGGCCGGCGGCGTCGGCTTGAACCTGACCGAAGCCGATACGGTTATCCACTATGACCCCTGGTGGAACCCGGCCACGGAAAACCAGGCCACCGACCGTGCGTACCGCATCGGGCAGGAAAAGCCGGTGTTCGTGTACAAGATGATTGCCCGGGGCACAGTGGAGGAGAAAATCCAGCATTTGCAGAAGGAGAAGTCCGATCTGGCTGCGGGCGTGCTGGATGGGCGAACCACGGGGGATTGGCAGTTGGGCAATGACGAGATTGAAGCGTTGTTTGCGCCGTTGCCCAACAAGCAAGAGAAGCGCTGACTGTTCGGCCGCCTTCGCGAGCAAGCCCGCTCCCACACCTGACTGTATTCACAAATCAAAATGTGGGAGCTGGCTTGCCTGCGATGGCCGCGCTTCGGTTTTCAGTCGATCAACTGCGCATCGCGCAACGCAGTAAGCGCTGTCAGCCAACGCGGATCCTGTTTGTAATCAGTCGACGCAACCGCCTGCCCACGCATACGCGCAATCCGCGCCGATGGCGTGACCTTCATCCGCTGTGCTGCACTGAGCGCCAGCTCGGCCGCCGCACGGTCATTGCACACCAAGCCCATGTCACAACCGGCGGTCAGCGCCGCTTCGATACGACTGGCCGCATCGCCGACCACATGGGCCCCGGCCATGGACAGGTCATCGCTGAAGATCACCCCGTCGAACTGCAACTCACCGCGCAGGATGTCCTGCAACCAGCGACGCGAAAAACCAGCAGGCTGGGCATCGACCTGCGGGTAGATGACGTGCGCCGGCATCACGGCGGCTAATTGCTTGCTCAGGCGTGCGAAAGGCACCAGGTCGTTGGCGCGAATCTGCTCCAGGCTGCGCTCGTCATTGGGAATGGCGACGTGGGAATCGGCCTCGGCCCAACCATGGCCAGGGAAGTGCTTGCCGGTGGCGGCCATGCCGGCGCTGTTCATGCCACGGATAAAGGCACCCGCGAGCACGGCAGCGCGCTCGGGGTCGCCTTCGAAAGCACGGGTACCGACCACGGCGCTGCGTTGGTAGTCGAGGTCCAGCACGGGGGCAAAACTCAGGTCCAGGCCCACCGCCAGCACCTCGGTGGCCATGATCCAGCCGCACTGCTCAGCCAGGTATTCAGCGTTGGGGTTATCCGCCAGCGCACGCATGGCCGGCAGGCGCACGAAGCCTTGGCGCAGACGCTGTACGCGGCCGCCTTCCTGATCCACAGCCAGCAGCAGGTCCGGGCGCACTGCGCGAATGGCTGCGCTCAATTCGCGAACCTGACGCGGGTGCTCGATATTGCGCGCAAAAATGATCAGGCCGCCCACTTCCGGTTGGCGCAACAGATGACGATCCTCGGCCGTGAGCCAGGTACCGGCGACGTCGACCATCAAAGAACCTTGCAGGGCAGCAGTCATAAACCTTCCTTAAATAACGCACACAACCCGTGGTCCCTACCAGGCAGGGCAAGGACGACGGGTTGTGAATAAATAGCTGAAATCGGCATGGCGGCTAGCTTAGCGGATGCAAGCGACCGCGCCCACCCGCAGCGATCAAACCTTGGCGGCGACCGGTACGGTTTTACTGCGCGGGCGCAACTGGGCGGTGGCCATGGCCGGGTCGGTGACGCCGGTTTCGGCGCGCATGCCAGCGGCAAGGAACGGCACCATCAGGCGCATGACTTGCTCGATGGACGTGTTCACACCGAAATCGGTCTCGGCAATTGCCCGCAACGCCTTGATACCCGACATGCTGAAAGCTGCGGCACCGAGCATGAAATGCACACGCCAGAACAGTTCGATAGGCGGAATACGCGGCGCCGCTTCGTTGACCAGCAGCATATAGCGGCGGAACACCTTGCCGTACATGTCTTCCAGATAACGGCGCAAGTGGCCCTGGCTCTGGCTGAACGCCAGGCCAAGCAGGCGCATGAAGATCGATAAATCGTTGCCGCTACGGGGCTGCACGACCAACGCTTGCTCCACGAGGATTTCCAGCAGCTCTTCCAGGCTGGGCTTGTGATCGGCCTTGGCCTGGCGGCGTTCCAGCTCACGGTCGAGGCTTGCGCAGAACGGGCCCAGAAAGCGTGAGAACACCGCCTGGATCAGAGCCTTTTTCGAGCCGAAGTGGTAATTCACGGCGGCCAGGTTGACCCCAGCCTTGCTGGTGATCAGACGCAATGAAGTTTCAGCAAATCCTTTTTCCGCGAACAATTGCTCGGCAGCATCGAGAATGCGTTCAACGGTTTCCGACTGGGCCATGGCTACTCCGCCTGACAAACACTTGTTTGAAACATACGTTTCAGAGTGTGTCTTGTCAAGCCTGCGGGTCCGCTTTGCGGCTGGTCGGTCATCTGTTTCACCGCTATTTAATCATATCCTCGCAGCTCTGTAGGCAGCGCCGCTTCTGCTCTGTAGGACGGCTGACGGATGACCGTCCAGCGGAGCCGCCAAAAAGGATGATTGCCAAGCGCAGTTCACTGTATATAATCCCAGTCACTGTATAAAAAGACAGAGCGATCAACATGCTAAAACTGACGCCACGCCAAGCTGAGATTCTGGCTTTTATCAAGCGCTGCCTTGATGACAATGGTTACCCGCCTACCCGTGCGGAGATTGCCCTGGAATTGGGGTTCAAGTCCCCGAACGCCGCCGAGGAACACCTCAAGGCACTCGCTCGCAAAGGTGCGATCGAGATGACCCCCGGTGCTTCGCGGGGTATTCGCATCCCTGGCTTCGAAGCCAAGGCAGACGAGTCGACATTGCCGATCATCGGTCGCGTCGCCGCAGGTGCGCCGATCCTGGCGCAGCAGCACGTCGAGGAATCCTGCAACATCAACCCGACCTTCTTCCATCCGCGTGCCGACTACCTGTTGCGTGTGCACGGCATGAGCATGAAGGACGTGGGCATCTTCGACGGTGACCTGCTGGCCGTGCATACCACCCGCGAAGCCCGCAATGGCCAGATCGTCGTTGCCCGTATCGGCGACGAGGTCACGGTCAAACGCTTCAAGCGCGAAGGCAGCAAGGTCTGGCTCCTGGCCGAAAACCCTGAGTTTGCCCCGATCGAAGTCAACCTGAAAGACCAGGACCTGGTGATCGAAGGCTTGAGTGTCGGCGTCATTCGCCGTTAAAGGAGGCATCATGCAGCTCGTGCGCACCCCACAACACACACAACTGTCGCTGTTCGAGGCCTTCATGGCCCAGCCCCTTGCGCCAATCCTCAAGGAAACGGTCGAAGCCCCCTGGGGCGGCGAACCTGAGGCGTTCAGTGAATTGTCGTTGCGCGGTGCGGCTGAGAGCTGCCTGAACCTGCTGGCACCTATCCTGCGCGAATTGAGCGAAGATCAGGACGCCCGCTGGCTGACCTTGATCGCCCCGCCCGCCAGCCTCACCCAGGCCTGGCTGCGGGACGCCGGACTCAACCGCGAGCGTATCCTGTTGCTGCAACCACGCGGCGCACAAAGCGCCCAGCAACTAACCTGCGAAGCCTTGCGCCTGGGCCGTAGCCATACGGTGGTGAGCTGGTTGAACCCGCTGAATGCCAGCGCCAAGCAGCAACTGATCAGCGCTGCGCGCACGGGTGATGCACAGAGTTTGAATATTCGATTGGGGTAATGATGGGCGCGCCACAGAAGCAGCCTTCACGAAGGACTCAGTGAAGAACGCGCGGCCCTTCTTCTTTCTCCGGCTCGCCTTCGGCAAGGCGACCTGCCATCTGCACACCCACGCTCAACATGGCTTTAGCCACTTCGACGTGCTGGCCTTGCAGGAAGACTTTGGCGTCTTCGGAGAAATCCAGAATAACCAGAGAACCCTCGTCCTCCGCCCGGCGCAGTTCGATTCGGCCGTCAGGCAGTTCAACAATTTCCAGAAAGGACGTTGGCATAAAAGTCTGTTCTCCACGAAAGGCCTGGGATTATATCAGTCATCCACCCAGCCTCGCAGGAGATATGGACAGGTTTGTTGACGGCTTGATGAATGGTGCCCTGGCAAAACGCTAATCAATGTGGGAGCTGGCTTGCCTGCGATGGCGGTGGGTCAGTTATCTCAGGGCTTTTCTGACTCGCCTCTATCTCAGCATGGGCATCACAGAACTTTGCAAGCTGTAGCAGCCAACGGTAACCACGATGCGAAGCGAGCCGCTCTTGATCTTGATCTGCTTGTGATCTTGATCTGGCTTTAGACGCCCCGTTAAACCACGCTGGCCGTACGCAGGCTTGAATTCGTGGGTAACCCGGCAGGACGCCGGGTTAGCCGCCCCGCGCCATGGATGGCGCGTGGCGGCGGCCCACGGATTCAAGGCTGTGTTCGGGCACACCGAGCCTAAGCGAGGTGCCGAGTGGTGGGGCAAGAGCGCTTTGGTTACTTTCGCGCTTTTCGAAAGTGACCCCACGTCAGGCGGAACCCTAAGTGGCCGTTACCGCAGGAATGGATATGTACTCGGTATAACAGGGTCGCCTGTCAGGCCGCCATCGCAGGCAAGCCAGCTCCCACAGTTTGATCGCAGGGAATCAGGTAGATAGGTGTCGCCTGGCAGGCCGCCATCGCAGGCAAGCCAGCTCCCACATTTGGATCCTAGGGCGTCAGGTAGATAAGCGTCGGCCGTCCGGCCGTCGCGGGAGCAAGCTCCATCGCCACAGGTTCAGCGTCGCTGCGCAGCCAGCCCCCTCATTTACTCCTTCAACACTCGTTGAGCCCTTCACGAAAGCGCAGCGCCATCTTCTTCAACTCCTGGCGCCAGCCTTCCAACTCTTCGCGGCTCAAAGGCTTGGGCTCATCCTGTTCCAAGGCCACGGCGACGATCAGCGGCTGGGTGACATCCCCCTTGGGCACATGGGGAATACGCGGCGGCTGAAACATATCCGCATGTGCTTTGAGCAGCCGCGCCACCCAACTGTCGGGGCTCTGGGCCATTTCCACCAGTTCGGCCAACTCGGGGATCGCCATGGCGTCCAGCACTTCACGATTCATGATCATTTCTGCACGCGGCGCACCGGCCTGGGGTAGGCGGTAGAACCCGGCGATTTCATGGCACAGCCCCAGCAAGGCACCGTACAGGTGGAACAACGCCGCTTCGCGCCCCGCCTGTACCAGCGCGATGGCGTTCATCTCTTTCCCTTCCTCGGCACGGCCAAGGGCCTCCAGGGATAAACCCGCGAAGTAAATTTTCTGATTGGTACGGGTATAGAGTTCGTTGGCCATGACGGCAATCTCCACAACGAATAGGCGTGATGCTGACTGCGTAGGAGCGAGCTTGCTGTGGCGAGGGAGCTTGCTCCCGCTCGACTGCGTAGCAGTCGCCAGCTATTGGGGGCGCTTCGCACCCCAGCGCAAGCAAGCTTGCTCGCCACAACAAACTCAATCCTACAGTAAGCAAAAGCCGTCTATACAGACGGCTTTTGGCGTTAACAGACTAGCGGATCAAGCGCCCTGGCGCTTGTCCTCGACCTTCCACTTGCCGCCGTCGTAGAACGCTTTCCAGCCAGTAGGCTTGCCGTCCACTTCGGTCTGCACGTACTGCTCCTTGGTCTTGCGGCTGTAGCGGATCACGGCTGGACGACCATCCGGGTCCTTCTTCGGCGCTTCACACAGGAAGTGGTACTTCGGATCGATCTCGTCCTTGTGCGGCACGATCTCCATCACCAGTGGCGCACGGGTCTCGCGGTTTTTCGGGAACTGGCTCGCAGCCAGGAACAGCCCCGAAGCGCCGTCACGCAGGATGTAGGTGTCGTTGACCTTCTCGCACTTGAGCTCGGGCATTTTCACCGGGTCCATCTTCGGCGGCGCCGCATCACCGCTTTTCAGCAGTTTGCGGGTGTTCTTGCAGGTTGGGTTGGTGCACCCGAAGAACTTGCCGAAACGGCCAGTCTTGAGCTGCATCTCGCTGCCGCACTTGTCGCATTCCAGGCTCGGGCCTTCATAGCCCTTGATGCGATAGGTGCCCTCTTCGATCTCGTAGCCGTTGCAATCCGGGTTGTTACCACAAATATGCAGCTTGTGCTTCTCGTCCAGCAGGTAGGCGTCCATCGCCGTGCTGCAGATTGGGCAACGGTGCTTGCCACGCAGTACCAGCGACTCGGACTCACCCTCGTCGTCAGCCGCGATTTCATCGCCCGGCACCAGGTTGACGGTCGCCTTGCAGCGCTCTTTGGGCGGCAGGCTGTAGCCCGAGCAACCGAGGAACACGCCAGTGGAGGCGGTACGGATCTGCATGGGGCGACCGCAGGTGGTACACGGAATATCCGTCATCACCGGCTGGTTGGCGCGCATACCGTTTTCAGGGTTCTCAGCCACTTCGAGTTTTTTCTTGAAGTCGCCGTAGAACTCGTCCAGCACGTTTTTCCAGTCGCGTTCGCCCTGGGCCACGTCATCGAGGTTCTCTTCCATGCCGGCAGTGAAGCCGTAGTCCATCAGGTTGGAGAAGCTCTCCGACAGACGCTCGGTCACGATGTCACCCATCTTTTCCGAATAGAAACGACGGTTGTGCAACGCAACGTAGCCACGGTCCTGGATGGTGGAGATGATCGCCGCGTAGGTCGACGGACGACCGATACCGCGCTTCTCCATCTCTTTCACCAGGCTGGCTTCGGAATAACGCGCCGGTGGCTTGGTGAAGTGCTGGGACGGGTCGAGCTTGATCAGCTTCAGCGTGTCGCCCTGGGCCATGTCCGGCAGCACATCATCATCGCCAGGCTTGGCGATCTGCGGCATCACACGGGTGTAGCCGTCGAACTTGAGGATACGGCCCTTGGCACGCAACTCGAAATCGCCCGCGCCCACGCTGACGGTAGTAGACAGGTATTGCGCCGGCAGCATCTGGCAAGCCAGGAACTGGCGCCAGATCAGCTCGTAGAGGCGCTCAGCGTCGCGCTCCATGCCGCTCAGCTTGGCAGGCGTGGTGTTGGCGTCAGAAGGACGAATCGCTTCGTGAGCCTCTTGTGCGCCTTCCTTGCTGCTGTAGACGTTCGGCTTCTCCGGCAGGTAGGTCTTGCCGAATTCGCTTTCAATATAGGTACGCGCCATCGCCACCGCGTCTTGCGAGAGGTTGGTGGAGTCCGTACGCATATAGGTGATGTAGCCAGCCTCATACAGACGCTGGGCCATCATCATGGTCTTCTTCACCCCGAAGCCCAGGCGGTTGCTCGCGGCCTGTTGCAGGGTGGAGGTGATGAACGGCGCCGACGGCTTGCTGCTGGTCGGTTTGTCTTCACGCTTGACGATGCTGTAGCTGGAAGCCTTGAGCTTCTCCAGCGCGGCCATGGCCTGGGCTTCGTTCAGCGGTTTGAAGGCCTCGCCTTTCTCACGGGCCACTTCAAAGCGCACATTGGCGCCCTTGGCAGTGCCGAGGTCGGCGTGGACTTCCCAGTATTCTTCAGGAATGAACGCACGGATCTCGCGCTCACGTTCCACCACCAGCTTCACCGCAACCGATTGCACACGGCCGGCGGACAGGCCACGAGCGATCTTCGCCCACAGCAGTGGCGAGACCATGTAGCCGACGACGCGGTCGAGGAAGCGACGGGCCTGCTGGGCGTTGACACGGTCGATGTCCAGCTCGCCCGGCTTGGAGAAGGCTTCCTGAATGGCTTTCTTGGTGATTTCGTTGAACACCACGCGCTTGTAGCGGCTGTCATCACCGCCGATGGCTTCGCGCAGGTGCCAGGCAATGGCTTCCCCTTCGCGGTCCAAGTCCGTCGCGAGATAGATGGTGTCAGCATCTTTGGCGAGCCGGCGCAGCTCTTCGATGACCTTTTCCTTGCCCGGAAGGATTTCGTACTTGGCCTTCCAGCCATGGTCCGGGTCCACACCCATGCGCGAAACCAGTTGCTTGCGCGCTTTTTCTTTAGGCGTGAGTACCGGACCCTCGCCCGCGGCGGCCTTGCCGCGCTTGGCGGCAGGCTCCTTGCTGGCGCTAGCCGAACCGCTGGTGGGCAGGTCTCGGATATGGCCGATACTCGACTTCACCACGTACTCGTTGCCCAAGTACTTGTTGATGGTCTTGGCCTTAGCCGGGGATTCCACAATGACCAGCGATTTGCCCATGGATCGGAAAATTCCTGAATTCGAGAAGTGAAAGGCAGTTGGCGCCTGACGCGGCAACGCTATATATAGTGGCAACCGGATGAGGTCAAGCGCAGCATTCTGCGCGACCTGCCGTTATTGCCCTGTAAAAAGACTGGGTTCGGCCGTGACCAAAGCAAAGCGCGGGACCTGCTCGCCGTCAACTTCGACGGTCTCCAGGAACATGCTCAAAGGGCGCACCCAAAAGCCGTATTCGCCATACAGCGCTTGGTAAAACACCACTTCTTCTTCGGTTTCAGAGTGGCGCGCCACGCTGAAAACACGGTACTGCGGCCCCTTGTAATGCTGGTAGAGCCCTGGTTCGACTTTCATGCTCTGGCCCTCATGCAAAATTTGTTGAAAAAAAATATTTAAAAGTTCCAAAAAACAAAAACCGGGGCACTGGGCCCCGGCTTCCGTCAACCGAACGTTTAGACGCGTTCGAAGACGGTAGAGATGCCTTGGCCGAGACCAATGCACATGGTTGCAACCCCAAGGTTGCCGCCATTTTGCTTCATCACGTTAAGCAAAGTGCCAGAGATACGTGCACCGGAGCAACCGAATGGGTGGCCCAGGGCAATCGCACCGCCGTGCAGGTTAACCTTCTCGTTCATCTTGTCGAGTACTTTCAAATCTTTCAGCACTGGCAGGGCCTGTGCGGCGAAAGCTTCGTTGAGCTCGAAGAAGTCGATATCGGAGATGGAAAGGCCTGCGCGCTTCAAGGCTTTTTGTGTGGCCGGTACTGGACCATAGCCCATGATCGCCGGATCCACACCCGCCACTGCCATCGAACGAATCACCGCCAGCGGCTGGATACCCAGGTCCTGGGCACGCTGTGCCGACATCACGATCATGCACGAAGCACCATCGGTGATTTGCGAGGAAGTACCGGCTGTCACGGTGCCGCCCTTTGGATTGAAGGCTGGCTTGAGGGCCGCCAGGCTTTCCAGGGTAGTGTCCGGACGAATGGTTTCGTCGTAGTCGAACAGTTTCAGGAAGCCATTCTCGTCGTAGCCGTTCATCGGGATGATTTCATCCTTGAACTTGCCTTCCACAGTCGCCTTGTGGGCGAGCTGGTGGGAGCGCAGGCCGAAGGCGTCCTGGGCTTCACGGGTGATGCCGTGCATTTTGCCGAGCATTTCCGCGGTAAGGCCCATCATGCCCGAGGCTTTCGCCGCGTAGAGGGACATGTGCGGGTTAGGATCGACGCCGTGCATCATGCTGACGTGGCCCATGTGCTCCACGCCGCCGACCACGAATACATCGCCGTTGCCGGTCATGATCGCTTGCGCAGCGGTGTGCAGCGCGCTCATCGACGAACCACACAGACGGCTGACGGTCTGGCCGGCCGCGGTGTGCGGGATCTGGGTCATCAACGACGCCATGCGCGCGATGTTCCAGCCCTGCTCCAGGGTCTGGTTGACGCAGCCCCAGATCACGTCCTCGACTTCGTTCGGGTCGACCTTGGTGTTGCGCTCCAGCACTTTGCTGATCAGGTGCGCCGACATGTCTTCGGCGCGGGTGTTGCGGTGCATGCCGCCCTTGGAGCGGCCCATCGGCGTACGACCGAAGTCGACGATCACGACGTCTCTTGGATTCAAGCTCATAAATATTCTCGCTCTAGTCGTCTGGGCACTTAACCGAAGAAGCTCTGGCCATTCTTGGCCATTTCACGCAGCTTCGCGGTCGGGTGGTACAGCGGGCCCAGATCAGCGTACTGATCAGCCAGGGCAACGAACTGGGCCACACCGATGGAGTCGATGTAACGCAGCGCACCACCACGGAATGGAGGGAAACCAATGCCGTACACCAGGCCCATATCGGCTTCGGCGGCGGTTTCGACGATGCCGTCTTCCAGGCAACGCACGGTTTCCAGGCACAGGGCGATCATCATCCAGTTGATGATGTCCTCGTCGGACACCTCACGCTGTTCGTAGATGACCGGAGCGAGTACTTCGTGCACCGACGGGTCGGCCACTTTCTTCTGCTTGCCCTTCTTGTCGGTCTCGTAGGCGTAGAAGCCCTTGCCGTTCTTCTGGCCCAGGCGCTTGGCTTCGTAGAGTGCATCGACAGCCGAACGACGGTCGTCTTTCATGCGGTCCGGGAAGCCTTCAG
Organism: Pseudomonas sp. NBRC 111138; assembly: GCF_001320835.1. NCBI lineage: Bacteria > Pseudomonadati > Pseudomonadota > Gammaproteobacteria > Pseudomonadales > Pseudomonadaceae > Pseudomonas > Pseudomonas sp. NBRC 111138. The sequence continues at coordinate 103,981 of NZ_BCBO01000080.1, forward strand.
CCATGACGTCGCGACCGTGGTGGCCGGTGTCGATGCCGACCACGTCCATCAGGTACGCCGGGCCCATGGGCCAGCCAAATTTTTCCATGACCTTGTCGATGCGCACAAAATCCACACCGGCGCTGACCAACTTGGCGAAACCGCCGAAGTACGGGAACAGCACGCGGTTGACCAAAAAGCCCGGGCAGTCATTGACCACGATCGGGTTCTTGCCCATTTTCTTGGCGTAGGCAACGGTGGTGGCAACGGCCAGCTCGCTGGACTTCTCGCCACGGATTACTTCCACCAGCGGCATCATGTGCACCGGGTTGAAGAAGTGCATGCCGACGAAGTTTTCCGGACGCTTGAGGGCCTTGGCCAGCAGCGAGATGGAAATGGTCGAGGTGTTGGAGGCCAGGATGGTGTCATCTTTGACCTGGGCTTCCACTTCAGCCAGTACGGCTTGCTTGACCTTCGGGTTTTCGACAACCGCTTCGACCACCAGGTCGACGTGGCCGAAATCGCCGTAGGACAGCGTAGGGCGAATGCCGTTAAGCACTTCAGCCATTTTTGCAGCGGTCATGCGACCTTTATCAACGCGGCCCACCAGCAGCTTGGCGGCTTCGGCCAGGCCCTGCTCGATACCGTGTTCGTTGATGTCTTTCATCAGGATCGGCGTGCCTTTGGACGCCGACTGATAGGCGATACCGCCGCCCATGATACCGGCGCCGAGTACGGCGGCCTGTTTCACGTCCTTGGCGATTTCGTCGTAGGCCTTGGCCTTTTTCTTCAGTTCCTGATCGTTCAGGAACAGGCCGATCAGGCTCTGGGCCGCCGAGGTTTTCGCCAGTTTGACGAAGCCTGCCGCTTCCACTTCCAGGGCTTTGTCGCGACCGAAGTTCGCGGCCTTCTGGATGGTCTTGATCGCTTCCACCGGCGCCGGGTAGTTCGGGCCGGCCTGGCCGGCCACGAAACCTTTGGCGGTTTCGAACGACATCATCTGTTCGATGGCGTTGAGCTTGAGTTTTTCCAGCTTCGGCTGACGCTTGGCCTTGTAGTCAAATTCGCCGCTGATGGCGCCCTTGATCAGGTTCAGCGCGGCTTCGGCCAATTTGTCCGGGGCAACCACAGCGTCGACAGCACCGACTTTCAGTGCATCTTCAGCTTTGTTTTCCTTGCCGGCGGCGATCCATTCGATCGCGTTGTCGGCACCGATCAGGCGCGGCAGGCGCACGGTACCGCCAAAGCCTGGGTAGATGCCCAGCTTGACTTCCGGCAGGCCGATCTTGGCCGTCGCAGACATCACGCGGAAGTCTGCCGCCAAGCACATTTCCAGGCCGCCGCCCAACGCGATGCCATTGATGGCAGCAACGGTCGGCACGTTGAGGTCTTCGAAATCGCTGAAGATCTTGTTGGCTTCGAGGTTGCCAGCCACCAGCTCGGCATCGGGCAGCTTGAAGTTGTCGACGAATTCGGTGATGTCAGCGCCGACGATAAACACGTCCTTGCCGCTGGAGACGATCACGCCCTTGACCGAAGCATCTGCTTTGATGGTGTCTACGGCCTGACGCAGTTCGTTCAGGGTTAGACGGTTGAACTTGTTGACGGACTCACCCTTGAGGTCGAATTTGAGTTCGACGATGCCACTTTCAAGAGCCTTAACCGTGATGGCTTTACCTTCGTAAATCATCAACTGATCTCCACGATATGGAAGCTGAACAGTACACACTGGACGCTGGTCTCTGGTTTGACATTGACAGTTGAATCAATGCTCACGCCAATCCGCCAGGCACACCCGCCAGTGCGATAGTCGGGTTTTGTATGAGTCGTCTGACAGGCAAACGCTCAATTCATACGCCCGTTTGATTTGGGTACGCCACCTTCATCCAATTCCGAGCAATTGTCAATCGCTCCAAAGGCTAGGAAAAACGCGACTTTCCGGTCATTTCAGAACCCGGCCCACAGGCTGGCCACCCGCCAATATTCAAATATTCACAGGATCAATAATAGAAAAGGTGTGGGAAAAAGCTGTACAGAACGCAATACACGGCTAGGCTAGCGGCAACCTACAGATTTACCGGCCTGCCTGGCCAGCTCCAGCCCGATGATGATGTCGGGCTTTTTATTGGCCGGGCTTTTCTGTAGGAGCGAGCTTGCTCGCGAAAACCTGGAGAGCGCCGCGTATAGCCTGATCATCCGCGTTATCGTTGGCGATTTTCGCGAGCAAGCTCGCTCCTACAGGTGTGGGTCAGGCCAGGGCCTTGAGCAGCGCATCGATGTCTTTCAGCACACTTGCTTCGCCCTTTTCGCCCCAATACAGGGCAATCATTTGTTTGTCGGCCTCGACCTTGTAGACGTTTGCCGGCAGCGTTGCAAAATGCGGCAACAACTTCTCATCCACACAGGGTTCACGCCACTGATTGACCCACAGCCCGGGCTCCAGCTGCCAGTAGCTCCAGGTTGCGGGCGCGTTGCCGCGTCGTGGCCGGCAATACTGCGCGCACGGGCTCGGCGGCTCCTGTTTGAGCCAGTGCGGCCACTCCTGGGGCGCCAACTGCATGGCCAGCCCGATGCGGCGTGCCTCCATGCGCAGGGCCATGCGCCCACTCTGCTGGCGCGAAGGGCGCAGCCATACCAGGGGGCTTAAAACCACCGCAAGGATTGACACCACTATCCAGACCGTCATATGTGTACTCCCGAATTTCTAGATGAGCGGATTTGATCTGCGGCAACCCCATCCGCTTGAAAGCAGCCATACTGAACTTATTGCAGCCCCCTGGAGGAACGCCTCATGCCCTACGAACATATTCTGGTCGCTGTCGACCTGACCGAAGAGTGCGATCCAGTGATCAAGCGCGCACAGGAATCCGCGATTGCCAATGGCGCCAAACTGTCGTTGGTACACATCGTCGAGCCCATGGCTATGGCCTTTGGTGGTGACGTGCCAATGGACCTTTCCCAACTGCAGCAGCAACAGTTCGACCAGGCCAAGGAGCGCCTTGACCGCTTGATTCTCAAGTATCCCAAGGTCAGCAAGGAAAATTCCCATCTTACCTACGGCCAACCGCGCCAGGAAATCCACCACTTGGCCAAAGAACAGGGTTGTGACCTGATCGTAGTGGGTAGTCATGGGCGACACGGTTTGGCACTGCTGCTGGGCTCGACCGCCAATGATGTATTGCACGGCGCACCGTGCGATGTACTGGCCGTCAAACTGGTAAAGAGTTCGTAAGACCGATGAAGGTCTAATGTGGGAGCTGGCTTGCCTGCGATAGCGGTGTATCAGCCACCCGATGCATCAACTGACAGACTGCTATCGCAGGCAAGCCAGCTCCCACAGTTGAATCGCATTTCATATTAAAAAGCCCGGCGCTCATAGAAGAGCGCCGGGCTTTTTTATTGCGGGTCGATCAGTCAGGCATCCAGCTCGGCCCAACGCTCAACCAACGCTTCCAGCTCCTGGTTCAGCGTCTCCAGAGAGGCGATGACCTTGGCGGTTTCTGCCGCAGGGCGCAGGTAGAAGCCGGCGTCAGCCATTTCCGCTTCGACCGCAGCGATCTGCTGTTCCTTGGCATCGATATCGCCTGGCAAGGCTTCCAGTTCACGCTGCAACTTGTAGCTGAGCTTTTTCTTGGCAGGCGCAGCTTCAGCAGCCGGTGCAGGCGTTTCGGCAGCGACCGGCGCCACCACCGCCGTGTTCAGGTCGGCCTTGCCCGACTTGCTCTCGGTCACGCCCAGCAGGCGCGGCGAGCCGCCCTGACGCAGCCAGTCCTGATAACCGCCCACGTATTCGCGCACCTTGCCTTCGCCTTCGAAAACCAGGGTGCTGGTGACCACGTTGTCGAGGAATTCCCGGTCGTGACTGACCATCAGCACGGTGCCGTTGAAGGTCAGCAAGACCTCTTCCAACAGTTCCAGGGTTTCCACGTCGAGGTCGTTGGTCGGTTCGTCGAGCACCAGCAGGTTGGCCGGCTTGCTGAACAGCTTGGCCAGCAGCAGGCGCGCGCGCTCACCACCAGACAGAGCCTTGACCGGCGTGCGCGCACGTTGCGGGCTGAACAGGAAGTCGCCCAGGTAGCTGAGTACGTGGCGGCTCTGGCCGTCGATGTCGATAAAGTCGCGACCTTCGGCGACGTTGTCGATCACGGTCTTTTCCAGGTCCAACTGGTGGCGCAACTGGTCAAAGTAGGCCACGTCGATGCGAGTGCCCTCTTCTACCTTGCCGCTGGTCGGTTGCAGACCGCTGAGCATCAGCTTGAGCAAGGTGGTCTTGCCGGTACCGTTGGCGCCCAGCAGGCCGATACGATCGCCACGCTGCAGGACCATGGAGAAGTCCTTGATCAGGAACGGGCCGTCCGGGTGATGGAAGCTGACGTTCTCCAGCACCATCACTTGCTTGCCCGACTTGTCGGCAGTATCGAGCTGGATATTGGCCTTGCCGGTACGCTCGCGGCGCTCACTGCGCTCGACGCGCAAGGCTTTCAAGGCACGCACGCGGCCTTCGTTACGGGTGCGACGGGCCTTGATGCCCTGGCGGATCCAGACTTCTTCCTGGGCCAGCTTCTTGTCGAACAGCGCGTTGGCGGTTTCTTCAGCCGCCAGGGCGGCTTCCTTGTGCACCAGGAAGCTGGCGTAGTCGCCGTTCCAGTCGATCAGGCCGCCACGGTCCAGCTCGAGGATGCGCGTGGCCAGGCTCTGCAGGAATGCACGGTCGTGCGTGATAAACAGCACGGCGCCCTGGAAGTCCTTGATGGCTTCTTCAAGCCAGGCGATGGCGCCGATGTCCAGGTGGTTGGTCGGTTCGTCGAGCAGCAGCAGGTCCGGCTCGGACACCAGGGCCTGGGCCAGCAGCACGCGACGACGCCAGCCGCCGGACAATTCGGCGAGGGTCTTGTCGGCCGGCAGTTGCAGGCGGCTCAGGGTGCTGTCCACCAGTTGCTGCAAGCGCCAGCCATCACGGGCTTCGAGGTCTTGCTGGACGTGCATCAGTTTGTCCAGGTCTTCTTCGGTGACGCAGTTCTGTGCCAGGTGATGGTATTGCGCGAGCAACTCGCCTACGCCGTCCAGGCCTTCGGCTACCACGTCGAACACTGTCCGTCCGTCGGCCACCGGCAATTCTTGCGGCAATTCGCCGATCTTGAGGCCCGGGGCACGCCAGACAGAGCCGTCATCGGGCTTCTGGTCGCCTTTTACCAGCTTCATCATGCTGGACTTGCCGGTGCCGTTGCGGCCGATGATGCACACCCGCTCACCACGGGCGATCTGCCAGGACACCTTGTCCAACAACGGCATGGCGCCGAAAGCAAGGGACACATCGCTGAATTTGAGCAGGGTCATACGCTTCTCCAAAAACTGGGCGCGCATTCTACCTGAGTTGAAGGTGGGATGCGGTCGGGATTTTCTGTATAGACACGTTCTGTAGGACATTTCCGGCGAACTTGAACGAACCAGCCGGCAAAGCTTTCGCGGGCCGCTGGCAAAAGGCTAAGCTAGGGGCAATCAGTGTCGGCGGTGCCGGTGCTAGTCGTGATTTCTCTGCACGGACGTCTCATGCGCAGTCGCCTTTTCAACTTTTTGTCTTGTCTGCTTCTTTCCGCCACTGCCGTTCAATCCGCCCAGGCGGTGGATCTCACCACTCAACGCCAGTATTACGATCAAGCCAAACGCGCCCTGGCCAAGGGCGACACCGGCCCTTACATGCAATACAGCCAGGCCCTGGCCGACTACCCGCTCACGCCCTATCTGGCCTATGACGAGTTGACCGCGCGCCTGAAAACCGCAAGTAACGAGGAAATCGAACAATTCCTCGCCAAACACGGCGACCTGCCCCAGGCCAACTGGATGAAACTGCGTTGGCTGCGCTGGCTGGCCGAACGCGGCGATTGGCAGACTTTTGAAAAGTACTACGACACCAAGCTCAATTTCGTCGAGCTGGACTGCCTGCATGGCCAATACCAGCTCAGCCACAACCTGAAGGCCGAAGGCTACAAGACCGCCGAAAAACTGTGGATGACCGGCAAATCCCAGCCAGCCGCCTGTGACGTCACGTTTGGCCAATGGGCCGCTGCCGGCCAACTCACCGAGCAGAAGATCTGGGACCGCGCCAAGCTCGCCGCCGAAGCGCGTAACTACGCACTGGCCAACAGCCTGGTGAAAACCCTGCCGACCCTTGGCGCCCAGGGCCGCCTGATGGTGGATGTGGCGCAAAAGCCGGACATGCTCAGCGACCCGTCACGCTTCCAGCCGGCCACCGAGGCCATGTCTGACGCCGTGGGCCTGGGCCTGCGTCGCCTGGCGCGCCAGGATCCGGACAAAGCCATGTCGCTGCTCGATGGCTACGCCAGCAGCATGCACTTCTCCCGTGACGAAAAGGTGTCGATTGCCCGCGAGATCGGCTTGACCCTGGCCAAGCGCTTCGACCCGCGTGCGCTGGAGGTCATGACCAAGTACGACCCCGAGTTGCGCGACAATACGGTTTCCGAGTGGCGCCTGCGCCTGCTGTTGCGCCTTGCGCGTTGGGAAGACGCCTACCAGTTGACCCGCAAACTCCCACAGGACCTGGCCACCACCAACCGTTGGCGCTACTGGCAGGCACGCAGCCTGGAGCTGGCCGAGCCGAAAAACCCGCAGGCTTTGGTGCTGTACAAAAACGTGGCCAAGGAGCGGGACTTCTACGGTTTCCTCGCCGCTGACCGCTCCAAAGCCCCTTACCAGTTGAACAACAAGCCGCTGGTGATGAGCCAGGCGCTGGTCAACAAGGTGCGCAATACCCCTGGGGTGCGGCGTGCCCTGGAGTTCTACGCCCGTGGCCAGATCGTCGACGGTCGCCGCGAGTGGTACCACGTCAGCCGTCATTTCAACCGTGACGAGATGGTCGCCCAGGCCAAGTTGGCCTACGACATGAAGTGGTACTTTCCGGCCATCCGCACCATCAGCCAGGCGCAGTACTGGGACGACCTGGACATCCGCTTCCCGATGGCCCACCGCGACACCCTGGTGCGCGAAGCCAAGGTACGCGGCCTGCACTCCAGCTGGATCTTTGCCATCACCCGCCAGGAAAGCGCGTTCATGGACGATGCCCGCTCCGGCGTCGGCGCCAGCGGCCTGATGCAACTGATGCCCGGCACCGCCAAGGAAACCGCACGCAAGTTCAGCATCCCCCTGGCCTCCCCGGCCCAGGTGCTGGACCCGGATAAAAACATCCAGCTCGGCGCTGCTTACCTGAGCCAGGTGCACAGCCAGTTCAACGGCAACCGCGTGCTCGCCTCCGCTGCCTACAACGCCGGCCCAGGCCGCGTGCGCCAATGGCTGCGCGGCGCAGACCACCTGAGTTTCGACGTGTGGGTGGAAAGCATCCCCTTCGACGAAACCCGCCAGTATGTGCAGAACGTGCTGTCTTATTCGGTGATCTACGGGCAGAAGCTCAACTCACCGCAGCCGTTGGTGGATTGGCATGAGCGGTACTTCGACGACCAATAAGGCTCTGAACCTGCTTCTAATGTGGGAGGGGGCTTGCCCCCGATTGCAGGCTGTCAGTCACACGTCTATTGCTGATCCGCCGCTATCGGGGGCAAGCCCCCTCTCACAGGGTCCGCACTGAACTGCAACGCCGCCAACCGCGCATACAGCGGATTGCTCGCAATCAACTGCTGATGCGTGCCCACCGCCACCAGCTTTCCCTGGTCCATCACCGCAATGCGGTCGGCATTCTTCACCGTGGCCAAACGGTGGGCGATCACCAGCGTGGTGCGCCCCTGCATCAGCTGCGGCAGCGCTTGCTGGATAAGGTGTTCACTCTGGGCGTCGAGGGCGCTGGTGGCTTCGTCCAGCAGCAGGATCGGCGCGTCGACCAGCAAGGCGCGAGCGATGGCCAGGCGTTGGCGCTGGCCGCCGGAAAGGCCCTGGCCACTTTCACCTAAGTGGGTCTGGTAGCCGTCGGGCATTTTCAGGATGAAGTCGTGGGCGTGGGCGATTCGGGCGGCGGCTTCCACCTGGGCGGTGGTGGCGGACGGGTTGCCGTAGCGGATGTTGTCCTCGACGCTGCCGAAGAACAAAGCCGGGCTCTGGGACACCAGAGCGAAATGGCGCCGCAGGTCTAACGGGTCAAGCTCGGTCAGCGGCTGGCCTTCGAGCAGGATGCGGCCTTGCTGGGGGTCGTAGAAGCGCAGCAGCAGATCGAAAATCGTCGACTTGCCCGCACCGGACGGCCCTACCAACGCCAGGGTTTCGCCCGGGTTGATGGTCAGGTTCAAGCCGTCGATGGCGTAGCTGTCCGGTCGCGAAGGATAGGAAAAGCGTAGGTCCTGCAGTTCCATGCGGCCACTGACGCGTTCCGGCAAACGTACGCCGCCTGTGGTCGGCGCCTGGATCTCGTTGCCTGACTGCAACAGCTCACCGATACGCTCGGCTGCACCAAAGGCACGCTGCAACTCGCCAAGCACTTCGCTCAGGGTGCCGACGGCGCTGCCGACAATCAGGCTGTAGAACACGAACGCCGCCAGCTCACCGCCGGAAATGCGTCCGCTGATCACGTCCATGCCGCCCACCCACAGCATCACGCCTACCGCGCCGAGCACCAGCATGATCACCAGGGTGATCAGCCAGGAACGCTGCAAGATGCGTTTACGTGCCGTGACAAAGGCGTCCTCGACGGTAACGGCGAAGCGCTGTTCGTCCTGCACCTGATGGTTATAGGCCTGCACGGTCTTGATCTGGCCCAGCGTTTCGGCGACATAGCTGCCGACGTCCGCGATACGGTCCTGGCTCAAACGCGACAGGCTGCGCACCCTGCGCCCGAAGATCAGAATCGGCGCCAGCACCAGCGGCAACGCCACCACCACGATGCTGGTGAGCTTGGGGTTAGTGATAAACAGCAACACGATGCCGCCGATCACCATCAGGGCGTTGCGCAAAAACAGCGACAGTGATGAGCCGATCACCGATTGCAGCAAGGTGGTGTCGGTGGTCAGCCGCGACTGGATTTCCGAGCTGCGGTTGTTCTCGTAGAAGCCTGGGTGCAGGTAGATCAGGTGATTGAACACCTGCCGGCGAATATCGGCCACCACCCGCTCGCCAATCCACGACACCAGGTAAAACCGCGTGAAGGTGCCCACGGCCAGGCCGAGCACCAGCAGCATGAACAGGCCTATAGACTGGTTGAGCAGATGCGGCGACTGGGTCATGAAGCCCTGGTCCACCAACAGGCGTATGCCCTGCCCCATGGACAAGGTGATGCCAGCGGTGACGATCAGCGCCAACAGTGCGCCAAGCGCCTGCCAGCGGTAGGGCGCGATAAAGCGGCTGGCCAGGCGAATCGCACGGCGTTGACGGATTGAGAACATGGAAGGATCACCAATGGAGAGTCTATACATCAACATTGGGGGAACTTGCACAAATAACAATGAGTCAGGTTAATTATGCCCACCGATGCAGGCCGCTAGAGGCTATCGGTCTAAGACTCATCTGGAAATATGTACCGGTTTCTGGTGGACTGGGTGTTCGAACCGACGAGCGTGTAAGGAGTTGTAACAGCGCGTTCATGTGGGGGAATTAAAGTAGGTACACAACCTGATGAGGAGACAGGCCATGACCTTGCAAAATAGCAGCGACGCCAAGATTGAAGTGATCCGCCAGCCGCAGCAGCTGCCTTGCTCGTATATCGATGCCAAGGGCCGGGAAGTGCAGATTACCGAAGAAATGATCCAGCAAGCCTGCAGCGAGCTGGAACAGCGACTGGTCAAGCCTGCCCAGCAAGGCTGAAGCGCCCACGCTCTTTCAAACCCGGCCCAAGTGGCCGGGTTTTTTGTGCCCCCTGTAGGAGCGAGCTTGCTCGCGAAAAACCTGAGGGCGCCGCGTTAAATCAGAAACGCTGCGCTATCGTTGACGTTTTTCGCGAGCAAGCTCGCTCCTACAGTTATAGGTGTTCGGCACCCAGAGCAGTCACGATCTGTGACAGCACCGCCGACTCCCCCTTGATGCGCACCTTCAAGCCATCGATCTCGCGACGCTCCGGATAGTGCTTGCGCAGCAGGTCGAAGGCTTGGCGCTGTTCCTGCACGGTGCCCACCAGGCTGCGGCGGAAATCCGCGTCGTCACGGCGTGGGTCGTACACACTGCGGCACAAGGTCGCCAGCGCCCAGGCCGGGTCAGTCTCAGGATGCAGGTGCATCTCGGCCAGCCAGGGGGCCGGTAGCAAATCACTTAAGTGAATACTCGGTTCCTGGCCCAGGTGCGCGCACAGCGCCTGGTAAATCTGCGCGGTGCCGCGCTGCTTGCCATCGAGGCTGTAGCCGGCAATATGCGGCGTGGCCAGCACGCACAGGTCAGCCAGGTCGACGTCCACCTCGGGCTCGCCTTCCCACACGTCCAGCACCGCTTGCAGGTCTTCGCGCGCCAGCAACACCTCGCGCAGCGCGGCGTTATCCACCACCGCACCCCGGCTGGCGTTGATCAGCCAGGTGCCCGGCTTGAGCTGTGCCAGGCGCTGGCGATCAAACAGGTGCCAGGTCGAACCGTTGCCGGACTTGATCAGCGGCGTATGCAAGCTGATCACGTCACATTGCTCGATGATCTGCTGCAGGCTGACGTAATCACTGCCCTCGGTAATCTGGCGCGGCGGATCGCACACCAACACATTCCAACCCAGGCCCTGGAGCACCTTGACCAAGCGCCCGCCGACTTCACCCGCGCCGACGATGCCGTAGGTACGCTGCTTGAGGTCAGCGCCTTCGATTTCAGCCAGGGTCTGCAAGCTGCCAAGCACGTAGTCCACCACCCCACGCGCATTGCAGCCGGGCGCGCTGGACCACTGGATACCCGCTTGCTTGAAGTAGTCGAGGTCCAGGTGGTCGGTGCCGATGGTGCAGGTGCCGACAAAGCGCACGTTACTGCCCTCAAGCAAGGCACGGTTGACGTTGGTCACCGAGCGCACCAGCAGTACATCGGCCTGCTCGACGGTGGCGCGGTCGATGGAACGGCCGGGCACGCGGCGAATCTCGCCAAACCCTTCGAAGAATGCATCGATCAGCGGGATATTTTCGTCGGCAACAATCAGCATGGCAGGCTCCTTTGGCGGATTGGCAGTGTACAGAAGATCCTGTGTGGGAGCTGGCTTGCCTGTGATTGCATCGACCCGGTTTGCCTGATGTACCGAGGTGCCTGCATCGCAGGCAAGCCAGCTCCCACAGGGATCAGCGCTGGCCCGGGCGCATCGCTTACAAATCCCTAACACAGGTTTTTTCCTGACCGCTGCGTCAACGCGTAGAATCCGCCGTCCTTGCGACTGCCTTTTTATTGGACACCTGTACGTGAACACTGCCACCGCTACCCTCTCCCGCCCCGCCCGCATCAGCCGGGAAGTGCGCGGCCTGCTGACGCTGGCCTTGCCGATCATGATCGGCCAACTGGCCACCACCGCGATGAGCTTCGTCGACGCGGTGATGGCCGGGCGCGTGAGCCCGCAGGACCTGGCGGCGGTGGGCCTGGGTAATTCGATCTGGATCCCGGTGTACCTGTTGATGACCGGCACTCTGCTTGCCACCACGCCGAAAGTCGCCCAGCGCTACGGTGCGGGCCAGTTCAGCGAGATCGGGCCCTTGGTGCGTCAGTCATTGTGGCTGGCCGTCGTGGTTGGCATCGCAGGGGCGCTGTTGTTGCTATGCGCCGAGCCGATCCTGCATGCGATGAAGGTCGAACCCGACTTGATCGAGCCGTCCATGGGCTACCTGCACGGCATCGCCGCCGGTATGCCGGCGGTGGCGTTGTACTACGTGTTTCGCTGTTTCAGTGACGGCCTGGGCCGCACACGGCCGAGCATGGTCATGGGCTTGTGCGGCTTGGCGCTGAATATTCCGCTGAACTACATCTTCATCTACGGCCACTTGGGCGTACCGGCCATGGGCGGCGTGGGTTGTGGCTGGGCTACCGCGATTGCGATGTGGGTGATGATGATCGGCCTGGCCATCTGGACGCGCTGGGGCGCGGCCTATCAAAGCAGTGAGTTGTTCAAGCGCTTCGACTGGCCGCAGTGGGCGGTGATCAAGCGCGTGTTGGGCATTGGCCTGCCGATAGGCGTGGCGATCTTTGCCGAATCGAGTATTTTTGCGGTGATCGCCTTGTTGATCGGCAGCCTGGGCGCCACGGTGGTCTCCGGTCACCAGATCGCGCTGAACGTCAGCTCCTTGGTGTTCATGATCCCTTACTCCCTGAGCATGGCCGTCACCGTGCGCGTCGGCCAGGCGCTGGGGCGCGGCGAACCTCGGGAAGCACGCTTCGCCGCCGGCGTCGGCATGGGCACCGCACTGGCGTATGCCTGCTTTTCCTGCAGCTTGATGCTGTTGTTTCGCGAGCAAATTGCAGCGATCTACACCCCCGACCCGGTGGTGATCCACCTGGCGTCGATGTTGATCGTGTTCTCGGCGCTGTTCCAGTTCTCTGACTCGATCCAGGTCACCGCCGCCGGCGCATTGCGCGGCTACCAGGACACCCGGGTGACCATGGTGCTGACCTTGTTCGCCTATTGGGGCGTGGGCCTGCCGGTAGGTTACGCCCTGGGCCTGACAAACTGGCTCGGCGAGCCCAGCGGCCCGAGCGGTTTATGGCAAGGGCTGATCGTGGGCTTGAGCTGTGCGGCGGGGATGTTGGTGGTGCGCCTGGCGCGCAGTGCACGCCGACGCATTCGGGCCGAAAAGGCGCAGGCTTAATCGGCTTTCTTGCGGATCCAGTACAGGTAGGTGCCAGCATCTTCCTGCTGACGCACCAGTTCGTGGTCGAGAAACACGCAGAACTTGGGGATATCGCGACGGGTCGACGGGTCGGTCGCGATGACCTTGAGCAGGCCGCCCGCCGGCAGGTCGCGGATGTGCTGGTGCAGCATCATCACGGGTTCCGGGCAGTTGAGGCCGGTGGCGTCGAGGGTGCCGTCAACCGGCTGTTCAAGACTCATACTTCACTCCTAAAACTGGCACCGCTCAACAATGTGGGAGCGGGCTTGCCCGCGATGACGGGGGCACATTCAACATAAACTTCGACTGTTATACCGCTTTCGCAGGCAAGCCAGCGCCCACATTTAATATCAGCGGCCTTTGGATTTCTTTACATCTACCAGGCGGCGCAGGTGACAGGTCACTTCTTCGCGATCATGGTAGAGCTGCTTGCAGCCGATCTCCACACGAATGCCACGCGCCTTGAAGCCCTCTTCGATGCGCTCCAGCAAACGCTTCACTTCGGCGTAACGCTGTTTCATCGGCAACTTCAGGTTCACCACCGCCTCGCGGCAATGCCCTTCGCCAATCCACGTTTCCAAGAGTGCCGCGTTGCGAGCGGGCTTCTCAACGATGTCGCAGACCATCCAGTCTACCGGCTGCTTGGGCACGAAGGTGAAGCCGTCGGCCATCAGATGCTGCACCAGGCCGGTGTCCATCAGGCTTTCGGCCATGGGGCCGTTGTCGATGGCAGTCACCAGCATGCCACGGTTGACCAGTTGCCAGGTCCAGCCGCCCGGTGCGGCGCCGAGGTCGACGCCGGTCATGTCGCCGTGCAGGCGCTCGTCCCACTGGTCACGGGGGATAAAGTGGTGCCAGGCTTCCTCCAGCTTGAGGGTCGAACGGCTGGGCGCGTCACGCGGGAACTTGAGGCGCGGGATGCCCATGGGCCACATCGCCGAGTTGTTCGACTCGGCCAGGCCCATGAACACTTCGCGGCCGCTCTTGAAGGTCAGCAGCAGGCGCGGCTTGCTCGGGTCGTCCACCAGCTTGCCGGCGTTAAGCAGGGCTTTGCGCAGGTGCACTTCGAATTTCTTGCAGAAGTTCGACAGTTCCTTGCCGTCATTGGTGTCGACCATCTCCAGCCACAAGCTGCCGCACAGCGGAAACTCGCGCAGGTGGGCGAGGATCACGCTGATGCGGTCGGTTTCCGGCAGGTCGATAAACACCCCGCGCGCCCACTGCCTGGGGAAGATCAGCTCGGCAAAGCGCTGGCCGTGCATCAGGCGCTGGGCGCCGTCTTCTTCGGTGCAGACAAATTCGGCGCAGGCGCTGCCGGTCTTGGCCTTGGCGTAGCCGGAAACGTTCAGGCGCGCAGCGTGCTCCGCGATCTCGGAACAGACTTCGCCTTCAAAACCCGGGCGGCAGTGCATAAAAAGGGTGTTCATTGAATCTCCTGGTGAATCAACCGGCGTTGCGCTATCGCAATACCTGTCATGAAAACGCGCGCATGATAGCCGAGTTCGGAACCTTGGACTCAGCGATAGAGTCCAGTTATTAGCCTGCTAATGAAAACAGCGCTAACGTGATAGCTCTGTTCGTCCCGTCAGGTCCGTAGCCGTGCGGACCATAAGGAGTCATGTAATGTCATCCCTTGATAGCCTGAGAACCCTTAAGACACTGCAAATAGACAGCAAAACCTACCACTACTTCAGCCTGCCCGAAGCCGCCAAGAGCCTGGGTGACCTGGACAAGCTGCCGATGTCCCTCAAGGTGCTGCTGGAAAACCTGCTGCGCTGGGAAGACGCCAAGACCGTCACCGGCACCGACCTCAAGGCCATCGCCGCCTGGCTCAAAGAACGCCAGTCCGACCGCGAGATCCAGTACCGCCCCGCTCGCGTGCTGATGCAAGACTTTACCGGGGTACCCGCCGTGGTCGACCTGGCCGCCATGCGCGCTGCCGTGGCCAAGGCCGGGGGTGACCCACAGCGCATCAACCCGCTGTCACCGGTGGATCTGGTGATTGACCACTCGGTGATGGTCGACAAGTTTGGCAGCACCAGCGCCTTCGAGCAGAACGTCGATATCGAGATGCAGCGCAACGGCGAACGCTACGCCTTCCTGCGCTGGGGCCAGAGCGCCTTCGACAACTTCAGCGTGGTACCACCGGGTACCGGCATTTGCCACCAGGTCAACCTCGAATACCTGGGCCGCACCGTATGGACCAAAGAGGAAGACGGCCGCACCTACGCCTTCCCCGACACCCTGGTAGGCACCGACTCCCACACCACCATGATCAACGGCCTCGGCGTATTGGGCTGGGGCGTGGGCGGGATCGAAGCCGAGGCGGCGATGCTTGGCCAGCCGGTGTCGATGCTGATCCCGGAAGTGATCGGCTTCAAGCTCACCGGCAAGCTCAAGGAAGGCATTACCGCCACCGACCTGGTGCTGACCGTCACGCAAATGCTGCGCAAGAAAGGCGTGGTGGGCAAGTTCGTGGAGTTCTACGGCGACGGGCTGGCCGATTTGCCCCTGGCCGACCGCGCGACCATCGCCAACATGGCACCGGAATATGGCGCGACCTGTGGCTTTTTCCCGGTGGATGAGGTGACCCTGGACTACCTGCGCCTGTCCGGCCGCCCGGCTGAGACGGTCAAGCTGGTGGAAGCCTATACCAAGGCCCAGGGCCTGTGGCGCAACGCCGGCCAGGAGCCGGTCTTCACCGATACCCTGGCCCTGGACATGGGCACTGTCGAGGCCAGCCTTGCCGGGCCCAAACGCCCCCAGGACCGCGTCGCCCTGCCGAATGTAGGCCAAGCGTTCAGCGATTTTCTCGACCTGCAATTCAAGCCCACCAGCAAAGAAGAAGGCCGCCTGGAAAGCGAAGGCGGAGGCGGCGTTGCCGTGGGCAATGCCGACCTGGTCGGCGAGGCGGATTATGAATACGAAGGTAACACCTATCGCCTGAAAAACGGCGCGGTGGTGATCGCCGCGATTACCTCCTGCACCAACACTTCCAACCCCAGCGTGATGATGGCGGCCGGGCTGGTGGCGAAAAAAGCCGTGGAAAAAGGCCTGACCCGCAAGCCCTGGGTGAAAAGCTCCCTGGCGCCGGGCTCCAAAGTGGTCACCGACTACTACAAGGCTGCGGGCCTCACCCAGTACCTGGACAAGCTTGGCTTCGACCTGGTGGGCTACGGCTGCACCACCTGTATCGGCAACTCCGGCCCCCTGCCCGAGCCGATCGAAAAAGCCATCCAGAAGGCCGACCTCACCGTGGCCTCGGTGCTGTCCGGCAACCGTAACTTCGAAGGCCGCGTGCACCCACTGGTGAAAACCAATTGGCTGGCCTCGCCACCCCTGGTCGTCGCCTACGCGCTGGCCGGCACCGTGCGCATCGACATCAGCAGCGAGCCGCTGGGCAATGACCAGCAGGGTAATCCGGTGTACCTCAAGGACATCTGGCCCAGCAGCCAGGAAATCGCCGAGGCGGTGGCCCAAGTCAGCACCAGCATGTTCCACAAGGAATATGCCGAAGTGTTTGCCGGCGACGAGCAATGGCGAGCCATTGAAGTACCGCAGGCAGCCACCTACGTATGGCAGCAGGATTCCACCTACATCCAGCACCCGCCGTTCTTCGACGACATTGCTGGCCCGCTGCCGGTGATCGAGGACGTCAAGGGCGCCAACGTGCTGGCCCTGCTGGGGGACTCGGTAACCACCGACCACATCTCCCCTGCCGGCAATATCAAGGCCGACAGCCCGGCCGGGCGCTACCTGCGCGAACAGGGCGTGGAGCCGCGTGACTTCAACTCCTACGGCTCACGCCGGGGCAACCATGAAGTGATGATGCGCGGCACCTTCGCCAATATCCGTATCCGCAATGAAATGCTCGGCGGCGAAGAAGGCGGTAACACGCTGTATATCCCTACGGGCGAGAAAATGGCGATCTACGATGCCGCCATGCAGTACCAGGCCTCGGGCACACCGCTGGTGGTGATCGCCGGCCAGGAATACGGCACCGGCTCCAGCCGCGACTGGGCAGCCAAGGGCACCAACCTGCTGGGCGTCAAGGCGGTGATCGCCGAGAGCTTCGAGCGTATCCACCGCTCCAACCTGGTAGGCATGGGCGTGTTGCCGTTGCAGTTCAAGCTGGATCAGAACCGCAAGACACTCAAGCTCACTGGCAAGGAGAAGATCGACATCCACGGGCTGACCGATGCCGAGATCGAGCCGCGGATGAACCTGACGCTGGTGATCACGCGGGAGGATGGCAGCAGCGAGAAGGTTGAGGTGCTGTGCCGGATTGATACCTTGAATGAAGTGGAGTACTTCAAGGCCGGTGGGATTCTGCACTACGTGCTGCGCCAGTTGATCGCCTCTTAAGAGCAACGCAGATCAAAGGTGGGAGCTGGCTTGCCTGCGAAAGCGGTGGGTCAGCCAACATTTTTATAGCTGATACTCCGCCATCGCAGGCAAGCCAGCTCCCACAGTCTTGATCACATTCCAGGCATGAAAAAGGCGCTGTATCTTTCGATACAGCGCCTTTTTATGGTGTGCGGTTTAGCCGAACAGCCACTTCCAGAGCAGCACCAGCACCACCACCGCCAGCACCGGCCGCGCAATGCGGTAGGCTTTGGGATGCTTGCGCTTCCACTGTTTGACCTGGCCGCTGAACTTGTCGCTGAAGGTCTTGCTCCAGGCGTACGCCTGGTTGATGCCGCCCACGCGCTCGTCATCGAGGTTCTGCGGTGCGGTTGCTCGGCCCAGTTGCTTGCTGACCCAGCGGTTGATGCGGGTCATCACGCGGTTGCTCAATGGCCGCTCGATGTCGCAGAACAGGATCACCCGCGTCTGTTCGGTTTCGTTTTTGACCCAGTGCACGTAGGTTTCATCGAACATCACGTCTTCACCGTCGCGCCAGGCGTAGACCTGGCCGTCGACGAAGATACGGCAGTCGTCGGAGTTCGGCGTGGACAGCCCCAGGTGATAACGCAGGGAACCGGCAAACGGATCGCGGTGCGGGTTGAGGTGACTGCCGCCCGGCAACAGCGCAAACATCGCGCCCTTGACGTTAGGGATGCTGCTCACCAACGCCACGGTCTTGGGGCACAGCGCCTCGGCCGATGGCAGCGGTTTGTCGTACCACTTGAGGTAAAAACGCTTCCAGCCCTTCTTGAAAAACGAACCGAAACCAGCGTCGTTGTTCTTTTCGGCGGCGCGGATGTAGCCCTCGTCGAACAGGTGCATGGCCTCTTCGCGGATAACTTCCCAGTTGTCCTTGAGCACATCCAGTTCCGGGAACTTGCTGCGGTCCAGGTAGGGCTTGGACGGCACCGCGGAAAACAGGTACATCAGGGCGTTATATGGGGCGAACAGCGCCGAATGGTTGACGAACTGACGCAACATCGGCAAACGGGCCTTGCCACGCAGGTGCACATACAGCGTGCTGCCGATGAACAGCAGCAACACCGACAGTTTGGCGGCCAAAGAAAAGGTCATGCAGCAACTCCTGGAAATAAGCGCCTGGCCAGCAAATTTCCGTCAATGGGAAACCAGACGTAACAGCCGGCCATGATAAACACTTGAGCCATTATGCAGAAGGCCCAGACCGACCGGGTGACATACATCAACCTTGTGGCGAGGGAGCTTGCTCCCGCTGGAGTGCGAAGCGCTCCCAGAATAATGGGGCCGCTGCGCAACCCAGCGGGAGCAAGCTCCCTCGCCACAGGGTTGCCCTTAAGATCAGGCCTGGTTTTCCTGCTCGGTAAACAAATCGCTGAACAACATGCTCGACAGGTAGCGCTCACCGGAGTCCGGCAAGATCACCACAATAGTCTTGCCCTGCATCTCCGGCTTCTCGGCCAGGCGCACGGCCGCGGCCATGGCGGCGCCACAGGAGATCCCGCACAAGATGCCTTCTTCCAGCATCAAGCGTCGGGCCATGGCTTTGGACTCCTCGTCGGTCGCCAGCTCCACGCGGTCGACCATCGACAGGTCGAGGTTTTTCGGCACGAATCCGGCGCCGATACCCTGGATCTTGTGGGGGCTGGGTTTGATCTCTTCACCCGCCAAGGCCTGGGTGATCACCGGGGAAACCATGGGTTCCACGGCCACCGACAGAATCGGCTTGCCCGCCGTGTTCTTGATATAGCGTGATACTCCGGTGATCGTGCCGCCGGTCCCCACGCCTGCCACCAGCACGTCCACGGCGCCATCGGTGTCGTTCCAGATTTCCGGGCCGGTGGTTTTCTCGTGGATCGCAGGGTTTGCCGGGTTATCGAACTGGGCCGGCATAAAGTAGGTGGCCGGGTCGCTGGCGACGATCTCGGCAGCCTTGTCGATGGCGCCCTTCATGCCCTTGGCCGGCTCGGTCAGCACCAGTTCGGCGCCCAGAGCCTTGAGCACTTTACGGCGCTCAAGGCTCATGGACGACGGCATGGTCAGCAGCAATTTGTAGCCACGGGCGGCGGCGACAAACGCCAGGCCGATACCGGTGTTGCCCGAAGTCGGCTCGACAATGGTCATGCCCGGCTTGAGCTTGCCGCTGCTTTCTGCATCCCAGACCATGCTGGCGCCAATGCGACACTTGACCGAATAACTCGGGTTGCGCCCTTCGATCTTGGCCAGGATCGTCACGCCACGCGGTGCGATGCGGTTGATCTGAACCAGAGGCGTATTACCGATGGAGTGCGCGTTGTCTGCGAAGATGCGGCTCATGACGATTCCTGTTGTCGAGACTTTGGGAAAGGCCCCAAGGGTATGCCTCGTGCTCCCAAGCGTCCAGAAGGAGGAACGTTGCGACGATCAGAACAGTCAATCCCCTACAAGCTAGGAGAACTGCCCAATGAAACGTCGCTACAGTTGGCCGTTAGGGACAATCGCCGCTCTGGTGCTAGTCCTGATTGCCGTGCACATCGCGCTGCCCTACCTGGTGCGCAACTACCTGAACGACAAACTCGCCAACATGGGCGATTACCGTGGCGAGATTGCCGATGTGGACCTTGCGCTATGGCGCGGCGCCTACCGGATCAACGGCCTGCAAATCGTCAAGGTGGACGGCAAGGTCCCGGTGCCGTTCGTCAAGGCGCCGCTGATCGAGTTCGCAGTGAGCTGGCATTCGCTGTGGTACGACCATGCCGTCGTGGCCGAGGGGCATTTTGTGCGCCCGCAGATCAACTTCGTCGATGGCGGGGCCAACAAACAGGCGTCGCAGACCGGTAAGGGCACCGACTGGCAGGAACAACTGCGCAAGCTGCTGCCGATTACCCTCAATGAAGTGCGCATCGAAGACGGCGAGATCGCCTTCCATAACTTCAGCTCCAAGCCCCAGGTGAACATCAACGCCACCGCGGTCAACGCCAGCTTCTATAACCTGACCAATGTGGTGGATGTCAAAGGCAAGCGCGATGCACGCTTTGAAGGCAAGGCACTGCTGCAAGGCCAGGCGCCTCTGGAAGCCAACGCCACCTTTGACCCGCTGAGCGATTTCGAAGAGTTCGAGTTCCGCTTCCGCGCCCGCGACCTGCAACTAAAACGCATGAATGACTTCGCCTCTGCCTATGGCAAGTTCGACTTCAAGGCTGGCACAGGCGATGTGGTGATTGAAGCCCAGGCTGAAAATGGCCGGCTCACCGGCTACATCAAGCCGCTGCTGCGCGATGTGGAGGTGTTCGACTGGCAACAAGACGTTGAAAACCAGGACAAGAATATCTTCCGTTCGATCTGGGAAGCCGTGGTGGGCGCCAGCGAAACCGTGCTGAAAAACCAGCGTAAAAACCAGTTCGCCACCCGTGTAGAGCTGAGCGGTAGCGTGCATCAGCAAAATGTCAGTGCGTTTTCTGCGGTGATCGCGATTCTGCGCAATGGGTTCATCCAGGCGTTCAATGCTCGTTACGAACAGCCCAAGCCCAGCGCTGATTAACCCTGTGGGAGCTGGCTTGCCTGCGATGGCGGTGGGTCAGCCAGCTCATCTGTCACTGATACACCGTCATCGCAGGCAAGCCAGCTCCCACACTTCCTGCATGGGCCAGGGCTGATGTGACCCGCCATTCAGAGACTGAATGCCCCGTCTGCGTTCACAGTCGCCGGGGCTGCGCGGTATAGTCAGGCCATTGATGAATTCGAGGAATGACCGATGAAGTTCGAAGGCACCCAGGCCTATGTGGCTACCGATGACCTGAAACTGGCCGTCAACGCCGCCATCACCCTGGAACGGCCATTGCTGGTCAAGGGCGAACCGGGCACCGGCAAGACCATGCTTGCCGAGCAACTGGCCGAATCCTTCGGCGCCAAGCTGATCACCTGGCACATCAAGTCCACCACCAAGGCGCATCAGGGCCTCTACGAGTACGACGCAGTGAGCCGCTTGCGTGACTCGCAACTGGGCGTGGACAAGGTCCACGATGTGCGCAACTACCTGAAGAAGGGCAAACTCTGGGAAGCCTTCGAGTCCGAAGAGCGGGTGATCCTGCTGATCGATGAAATCGACAAGGCCGACATCGAGTTCCCCAACGACCTGCTGCAAGAACTCGACAAGATGGAGTTCTACGTCTACGAAATCGACGAGACCATCAAAGCCAAGAAGCGCCCGATCATCATCATTACCTCCAACAACGAAAAAGAGCTGCCGGACGCGTTCCTGCGCCGCTGCTTCTTCCACTACATCGCCTTCCCCGACCGCACCACCCTGCAAAAGATCGTGGATGTGCACTACCCGGACATCAAGAAAGACCTGGTCAGCGAAGCGCTGGACGTGTTCTTCGATGTGCGCAAGGTGCCGGGCCTGAAGAAAAAACCGTCCACCTCCGAGCTGGTCGACTGGCTCAAGCTGCTGATGGCCGACAATATTGGCGAAGCAGTGCTGCGCGAGCGCGACCCGACCAAGGCCATCCCTCCCCTGGCTGGCGCCCTGGTGAAGAACGAGCAAGACGTGCAGTTGCTGGAGCGTCTGGCGTTCATGAGCCGTCGCGGTAATCGCTGATGCTGCTCAACCTGTTCAACGAAATGCGTGCCGCCAAGGTACCGGTGTCGGTGCGCGAGCTGCTCGACCTGATCAACGCGCTCAAACAGCGCGTGACCTTCGCCGACATGGACGAGTTCTACTACTTGGCCCGGGCGATCCTGGTCAAGGACGAGCGGCATTTCGACAAGTTCGACCGGGCCTTCGGCGCCTATTTCAACGGCCTGGAAAAGCTCGACGACCACCTGCAGGCGCTGATCCCCGAAGAATGGCTACGCAAGGAATTCGAACGTTCCTTGAGCGATGAGGAACGCGCGCAGATCCAGTCCCTGGGTGGCCTCGACAAGCTGATCGAGGAGTTCAAGAAACGCCTGGAAGAACAGAAAGAACGCCACGCCGGTGGCAACAAGTGGATCGGCACCGGCGGCACCAGCCCCTTTGGTTCTGGCGGCTACAACCCTGAAGGCATTCGCGTCGGTGACGCCGGCAAGCGTCAGGGCAAGGCGGTGAAAGTCTGGGACCAGCGCGAGTACAAGAACCTCGACGACCAGGTGGAACTGGGCACGCGCAACATCAAGATCGCCTTGCGCCGCCTGCGCAAGTTTGCGCGCCAGGGCGCGGCCGAAGAGCTGGATATCGACGGCACCATTGACCACACCGCCCGCGATGCCGGCTTGCTGAATATCCAGATGCGCCCCGAACGGCGTAACACTATCAAGCTGTTGCTGCTGTTCGACATCGGCGGCTCGATGGATGCCCACGTGAAGATCTGCGAAGAGCTGTTCTCCGCGTGCAAGACCGAGTTCAAGCACCTGGAGTATTTCTACTTCCACAACTTCGTGTACGAATCGGTGTGGAAGAACAACCAGCGCCGTACTTCCGAACGCACCTCCACCCAGGACCTGCTGCACAAATACGGCGCCGACTACAAAGTGATTTTTATCGGCGATGCGGCCATGGCGCCCTATGAAATCACCCAGGCCGGTGGCAGCGTCGAGCATTGGAACGAGGAGCCCGGGTATGTGTGGATGCAGCGTTTCATGGCCAAGTACAAGAAGCTGATCTGGATTAACCCCTACCCGAAAGATACCTGGGGCTATACGGCGTCGACGGGGATTGTGCGGGAGTTGGTGGAGGATCAAATGTATCCGCTGACGCTGCGCGGGCTTGAAGAGGGCATGCGTTTTCTATCCAAGTGAACCCTGGCCTGTAGCCGATGCTATCGGCTACAGGCACGGCACTCAGCAGTGCTCGTTGTCGATCCAGGAAAACCTGAGAAAGAGCGCAGCGAACTGTTTGATCAGTTCAGAATCCTGGCGGTCTACTTTCCCGTCGTTGTTCACATCCTGATTGATCGAAACACTGGCCCCTTGACCATTCCCGTCGCTGTATACCGCCGCCGAATAGACGATGGTTTCATCTCGAGGGTCTCCCTCGCCATGGTGGAAGTGCAGCCGTACCGTATCAGGAATCCCGTTGTCATCGAAGTCGCCGGCAAACACCTTCAGGTATTTGTCAAAGGGCTCATCGAGACTGAACCACTGGAAAGCCAGAAACAGCTGGGAAAACTCCAGTGCCATCTCCCGGTCAACCTTGTCGACAATGCCGTCTTGATTGAGATCATCCGCAATAATCCAGTCAAACTGGCCATCGTCAGTAATATCAAATGCCGTTGCCCGATGCACAAGCGCGGGGGTTTGGGCGGTGTCATAAAACTCCAGATAGACCACATCCGGAATATCGTTATCGAGTACATCCTGGGCATATATCTTCAAATAGCGCATAGCAAAGCCTGATAGTGAATAAGCCAATCAAGGCTTGCATGGCTGTGCGCTGGGGCAAAGACGACAAAATTCTGCAATGTCGTAGGACTCATCTTTAAAACCCACTTACGCTGAAAACCTGCGTAAATACTCTATGTGCTGCCGATGCGCAGCCTCCTGCACCACCGGTGCCAACCGCACCTTCTCCCCCGGCAAACACTGCGCCAGCCGCGCCAAGGATAAAGGCGTCAACGCGCCCAACCGCGGATAACCACCGATCGTCTGCCGGTCATTGAGCAACACAATCGGCTGCCCATCCGGGGGCACCTGGATCGCGCCCAACGGTATCCCTTCGGAAATCAACGACGGCCCCTGATACTGCAATGGCGTGCCGAGCAAACGCACGCCCATACGGTCGGCACGGCTGTCCAGAGACCATTCGGCGTTGAAGGCATCAAACAGGCTCTGCCCGCTGAACTGGCCTATCTGCGCGCCGATGATCACGTCCAGTGATGCAGCGGATTGCACATCCGGGTTGGCCAGCACCTTCATTGCACCGCCCGTACCGGAATAAGCCAACCGCCCGCCTTCGGCCAAGGCTTTGCCGAAACCGTCCACCCCGCCCAATGCCTCGCGCACGACCGTGGCACAACTGCCCAGTACAGTCTGCGCATCAAAGCCACCGGGCGCGGCCAGATAAGCGCGTGCCCCATTGCACGGCTGGGTGAAGCGCAGTCGCTGGCCCTTTTGCAGGATAAAACTGCGACCGGGGCTTATCGCCCGCTCATCGACATAGGCGCCCAGGTCCGCACCGGCCAAGGCCAGCAGGCAATAATCCTCAGCCTCTACGGTAAAGCCCCCAAGGGTGATCTCCACCACCGGCGCATCTAGGGCATTGCCCAAAAGCCAGTTGGCCCAGGACATCGACACCCAATCCAGCGCGCCGCCCTGGGTCACGCCCAGATGACGCACGCCGAATCGCCCGCCGTCTTGCAACAGGCACAGCGGCGTGCTGGCCTCGATGATCAAGCGGCTCATGCCTGCGCCTCCAGCGGCGTGTCGTCGCCACCCAAGTGGATGAATTGCGCGTGGCTGACCGCTTCGAAGCGCACCGTGTCGCCGGGCTGCATAAGGCTGTAGCCGTCGCGCTCACGGTCGAACAGTTTGGCCGGGGTGCGGCCGATCAGGTTCCAGCCGCCTGGGGATACAACCGGGTAAGCGGCGGTCTGCCGTTCGGCGATACCGACACTGCCAGCGGCCACGCGTTTGCGCGGCGTGTTCAGGCGCGGGGTGGCGAGCACTTCGTCCACCAGCCCCATAAAGGCAAACCCAGGGGCAAAGCCCAGGGCGAATACCTGGTACTCGTGGGCGCTGTGGCGGCGGATCACCTCCTCCACGGCCAGCCCGCTGCGCTGGGACAACAAGGTCAGTTCCGGGCCGACACTCAGGTCGTACCACACTGGCAACACATGGCACTGGCCGCTGCCCTGGGCCTGGGGTTGCAGATCGGCGAGGGCCTGGTCAATCAGCGCCCGGGCCTGGGCCGGGGTTAGCGCAGTGAGATCGTAATGCACCATCAAGGTGGTGTAGGACGGCACCAGGTCCACCAATGCCAAGCCAAAGCCATTGCGCAGGCGCTCGGTAGCCGCGAGCATCCACGGCATGTTGGCTTCGGCGATCACGTCAAACAGACGCACCATCAGGCAGTCGATCGCCACCACTTCGATGCGTGGGTTCATGCTGTTTTCAACGCTTCGCGGATCCGCTGCACGGCAGCCACCGAGCTGGCGTTGTCGCCATGCACACACAGGGTATTGGCCTGGAGTACCAATGGACTGCCGTCGCTGGCAATCAGCGATTCGCCACGGGAAAGGGTCAGGGCCTGCTGCACAATGGTTTCGCTGTCATGGTGCACCGCGCCGGGCAACTGGCGGGAAACCAGATGGCCCTTGCTGTCATAGGCACGGTCGGCAAAGGCTTCGAACCACAGCGTCACCCCGTATTCATCACCCAACGCTTGGGCCGCGCGGTTATCCCGGGTGGCCAGCAGCATCAGCGGCAGGTCGCCGTAGGCGGCCACGGCCTGGATCACCGCACGCAACTGCGCGGGGTTGGCCATCATGTCGTTGTACATCGCACCATGGGGTTTCACATAGCTGACGCGCCCGCCCTGAGCGCGGCAGATGCCGTCCAGCGCACCGATCTGGTAGTGCAACAGGTCCTGGATTTCCTGCGGCGTGTAGTTCATGGAGCGCCGGCCGAAGCCTTGCAGGTCCTGGTAGGCCGGGTGGGCGCCCACTTGTACGCCGTGCTTGAACGCCAGGCTGACGGTCTTGCGCATGATGCTCGGGTCGCCGGCATGGAAGCCGCAGGCCACGTTGGCGCAATCAATGAACGGCATGACTTCGGCATCCAGACCCATGGTCCAGTTACCAAAGCTTTCGCCGATGTCGCAGTTCAGTAGCAGGCGGCTCACGGTGGTCGCTCCTGTAGGCTTTGTTTTCTTGTAGTGTGGGATTTTTTACACAGAACTCGCAACTTGTCCTGACACCCCGACGACGCTTATCGTGGAATAGCTCGATTTTTGGCGCTTGCCCGCTGCGACGTCCAACTAATAAAAACCGATCCATGCATAAGAAAAAGTTGATCCCATGAATTTGAAGTTCCTCGAAACCTTCGTCTGGGTGGCCAGGCTCAAGAGCTTCCGGCTCACGGCCGAGAAGCTGTTCACCACCCAGGCCTCGATTTCCAGCCGCATTGCCGTGCTTGAAAGCGAGCTGGGCGTGAAGCTGTTCCTGCGTGACTCGCGAGGCGTGAGCCTGACCCCGGAAGGCTTGAAAGTGCTCGACTATGCCGAGCAAATGATGGTGACCATGCAGGGTTTGAAGCAGTCTCTGGAGACCACCAGCAGCAAGGTCGGGCGCATTCGGATCGGC
This sequence comes from Pseudomonas sp. NBRC 111138, assembly GCF_001320835.1. Lineage (NCBI taxonomy): Bacteria > Pseudomonadati > Pseudomonadota > Gammaproteobacteria > Pseudomonadales > Pseudomonadaceae > Pseudomonas > Pseudomonas sp. NBRC 111138. The sequence continues at coordinate 130,322 of NZ_BCBO01000080.1, forward strand.
GCGATGGACACGGTGATCCACACCTGGCTCAGCCCGCTGGTCGCTGAACTGATGAAACTGTTCCCGCTGGTGGAGATCGAGCTGATCGCCGATACCGCGCTGAACCTCAGCGATCAGCTACAAAAAGGCTTTCTTGACCTGATCCTGCAAACCGACCTGCTGCGCCTGGAAACCGTGCGCAGCCTGGAACTGGCCAGCCACCCCATGGCCTGGATCGTGGCCAGCCAGTCGATCTACAACCGCGACTACGCCTCCCTCGCCGAACTGGCCCAGGAGCGCATCATCACCTACTCGAAAAACTCTCACCCGCATCAGGACGTGTTGAGTTTGATGCAGGCCAATGGCGTGGCCGCACCGCGCATGAACTGCGTGAACTCGGTGTCAGCGATTACCCGGTTGCTGCGCGATGGCTTCGGTATCGGCGCACTGCCGCCGGTGCTGGTGAGCGAAGAGCTGGAGCGAGGGGAATTGGTGATGCTGCCAATGGCCCAGCGCCTGCCGAACTTGCAGGTGGTGGTGTCGTGGCGCGTAGGAGTGGAGTTGGTGGAGGAAATTGTGGGGTTGTGCCAGAAAGTCGTCGCCCGCTATGCCGAGCAAGTCGGTGCAGAACGCATGCAACTGCATAAACCCGATTAATCGTTCCCATGCTCTGCGTGGGAACGCAGCCTAGGGCGCTCTGCGCCTCCAAGCGCGACGCGGAACGTCAGAAAAAGCATTCCCACGCGGAGCGTGGGAACGATCAGTGGGTCGTTAGAGGCCCTTGAGGTCCCGTTCTTCGATGGGCCGGCTCTGGCGCAGGCGCCGGCCGCCCAACACCACCCAGTCGATCAAGCGGTACAGGCACTCGATGCCGAACGACAACAGCATCGCCCCGCCCAGGCCCCAGCCCATGGCTTCAGGCGTCAGCAGAATCTGGTAGCTGTAGCCATTCCAGGTCTCCGAACGGATATCCGGGTCGGCAGCCACCGCCACTTGCAGGGCACGGATGTACCAGGGGCCTTGCATGGCCTGGTATTGCTTGTCCAACTCGAGTTGGCGATCGAGCATAGCGCCCAGGCTGCTGGCGTCGCTCTGGAATACCGGGTCATCGCTGGCACGGTAATGCGCCACCAAGGCTTGCATATCACCGTTGAAAAACTGCTGCGCCGTGGACTCGAAACCGCGCAAGCCGGTCTGGGCCTCGATCAAGTGGGCTTCGACGCGCTTGGCGTAGTCATTGATAAACCCCGGCACCTGCACGCCGACCAACAAGCCAACGGCAAACAGCACCAACCGCAGATAGCTAAGCAACATGCTCGATTCCTTACTCGGTAACGCCCTGGCTGACACATTCACCGCGTCGCCACAGGCTCCATTGGCCCGGTTCGTAGCGGGTCCAGTTTTCGTTGTCGGTCAACGGCTCGGTGGCGATCACCGTTACCACATCATTGGGGGTGGTTTCGGCCTGAAAATCGACGATCACGTCGACATCTTTCAACCGAGCCGGGCCAAAAGGCGCCCGCCGGGTGATCTGTGCCAGCTTGGTCGAGCAATAGCAGAACAGCCAGTCGCCGTCGCTGAGCAGGCAGTTGAATACGCCCTTGCTGCGGTATTCGGCGCAGGCGGCGATCAGGTCGGGCAGCACCTGTTCGATGTCCACCGGCTCTGGGAAGGCTTCGCGCACACGGTTGAGCAAGTCGCAGAACGCCGCTTCGCTGTCGGTATCGCCCACCGGGCGGTAGAAGGTGGCGCGGGGATTGAAGTCCGCCAGTTGGCCGTTGTGGGCAAAACACCAGTTACGCCCCCACAGTTCGCGCACGAACGGATGAGTATTGGCCAGGCTGACCTTGCCCACATTGGCCTGGCGGATATGGCCGATCACCACTTCGCTCTTGATGGGGTAACGCTGAACCAGCAATGCGACTTCCGACTCGCTACTGGCAGCCGGGTCCTGGAACAGGCGCAGGCCACGGCCTTCATAGAAGGCAATGCCCCAGCCGTCGCGGTGCGGGCCAGTGCGCCCACCGCGCTGCATCAGCCCGGTAAAGCTGAACACGATATCGGTGGGGACGTTGGCACTCATGCCCAATAATTCACACATGCCAGGGCTCTCGCTGCAGGGCAAACAACGTTAAAGGCGCGGTTCGACCCGCATACCACCGGCAGGCGCCGGACGACGGAACGGTTCGTCGTCTTCCGGCTCGACGGCCAAGGCCGCATCCGCAGCAGCCTTGCGCTCACGGCGAGCGTTGGCGGCGCGCTCGATGGGCCAGCGAATCAGCACAAACACGATGTACAGGGCAAACGCGATCATCGTGTACATGAACAGGTCGGAAATGGCGCGCCAGGCGTTGTTGCCGACCTTGAGCACCAGGTCCAGGGCGGTAATGGCCACGGCCGGCGCAAACTGGGTCTTGACCGGGTCGACAATGGTCGGGCTGAGCAGCAACACCGCCATCAGCAATTGCAGGGGCTCGCGCAGCCAGCGCCAGATCCAGCGGGTCATGCGCCACCACACCAACAGGCAGCCCAAAGCGGCGAAGGCGTAAAGGCCCCAAGCGGTCAGATAGTCGTTCTCGGTCATGGTGTCCATGGCAAGGTTGGCAAACAGGCGGCTATGATAACGGCTTTTGCGTGTCGCGGCTGCAATGCCTGCCACCGTCTGCCAGATAGGAAATTATCCATGCCTATTTCCACCGCACCGATTGCCCGCAAGGCCCCAGGCCCAGACCCGTACGCCTGGCTGCAAGAACGCGACAACCCTGAGGTGCTCGACTACCTCAAGGCCGAAAACGCCTGGCAGGAAGCCCAACTGGCCGATCAGCAAGCGTTGCGCGAGACCCTGTTCGACGAGATCAAGGGCCGCATTCTGGAAACTGACCTGTCCCTGCCCTCCCCTTGGGGCCCGTACCTGTATTACACCCGCACCACCGCCGGCGACGAATACGCCCGCCACTACCGCTGCCGCCGCCCGGCCGATGACAGCAACCAGGTGGACACCAGCAGCGAAGAGCTGTTGCTGGACCCAAACGTGCTGGCCAATGGCGGCTTTTTCTCCCTGGGCGCGTTCAGCATCAGCCCCGATCACCAACGCCTGGCCTACAGCCTCGATACCAGCGGCGAAGAGATTTACACCCTGTTCGTGAAGGAATTGGCGACCGACAAGGTCAGCGAACTGGCGTTCGACAACTGCGATGGCAGCATGACCTGGGCCAATGACAGCCTGACGCTGTTTTTCGGCGAACTGGACGACACCCATCGCCCGCACAAGCTGTATCGCTATCGCCTGGACGGCACCGCCGCGCAGGAAGTCTTCCACGAGCCCGACGGCCGTTTCTTCCTGCATTGCTACCGCTCAAGCTCCGAACGCCAACTGTTGCTGGCCCTGGGCAGCAAGACCACCAGCGAAGTCTGGGCGCTGGACGCCGAGCAACCGCACCTGGCCTTCACCTGCCTGGCGCCACGGGTCGAAGACCACGAATACGACGTCGACCACGGCAAGCGCAATGGCCAGTGGACCTGGTTTATCCGCAGCAACCGCGATGGCATCAACCATGCGCTGTACGTGGCCGCCGACACCGGCACGCCGCCCACCGAAGCGGACTGGCAGAACCTGATCCCCCACAGCGACGAGGTCATGCTCGACGGCGTGAGCCTGAACGCCAACGCCATGACCTTGAGCCTGCGCATCGGTGGCCTGCCAGTCATCGAAGTGCACCCTGAGGATGTGCCGGCCTATCGGGTGCAATTGCCTGACGCCGCCTACAGCCTCTACGTGCAGAACAGCCTGGAGTTCCCCAGCGACAAGATCCGCCTGCGCTATGAGGCCTTGAATCGCCCGGCCCAAGTGCGTCAGCTCGAGCTGGCGACAGGCGCGCAGGTCGTGCTCAAGGAAACCCCGGTGCTGGGCGTCTTCAACGCCGACGATTACGTCAGCCAACGCCTGTGGGCCACTTCCGCCGACGGCACTCAGGTACCCATCAGCCTGGTGGTCAAGCGTGACCAGCTCGGCAAGCCGACGCAGCTGTACCTGTATGGCTACGGTGCCTACGGCTCAAGCCTGGACCCGTGGTTCTCCCATGCGCGCCTGAGCTTGCTCGACCGTGGCGTGGCGTTTGCCATCGCCCATGTGCGCGGCGGCGGTGAGCTGGGGGAAGCCTGGTATCGCAACGGCAAGCAGGAACACAAGCAGAACACCTTCAGCGACTTTATCGCCTGCGCCGAACATTTGATTGCCGAGGGCCTGACCACCTCCCAGCAACTGGCGATCAGTGGCGGAAGTGCCGGCGGCCTGTTGATCGGCGCGGTGCTCAACCAGCGTCCGGAATTGTTCCAGGCGGCGATTGCCGAAGTGCCGTTCGTCGATGTGCTCAATACCATGCTCGACCCGGAACTGCCGCTGACCATCACCGAGTACGACGAGTGGGGCAACCCCGAGGAACCCGAGGTGTATGCGCGCATCAAGGCTTACGCGCCGTACGAGAACGTCCGCGCCCAGGCTTACCCGGCCACGCTGGTGATCGCCGGCTATAACGACAGCCGCGTGCAGTACTGGGAAGCCGCCAAGTGGGTGGCCAAGCTGCGGGATATCAAGACGGACGACAACCTGCTGCTGCTCAAGACCGAGCTGGGTGCCGGCCATGGCGGCATGAGCGGGCGCTATCAGGGCTTACGTGACGTCGCCCTCGAATATGCCTTTGTGTTCAAGGCCCTCGGTCTGGTCTAACCGCCCGGCGTTTTCGGCTTGCTGTCGTTCTGCTGCAGGCCAGGGACCGTCTGGTCCTTGGGCGGCGCCGGCAGCACGATGGGCGCCAGCGGCGGCGAGCCATTATGGGTTTTGGGCGCAACGGGCGGCGTGACTTGCGGGTACAACGTGGGTGTTGGCGTGCCCGGCGCGCCTGGGGTTGGCGTGGGCGCGACCGGTACGGTTTGTAACTCCTGAGCCTGCGCGGTACCCAATGCGAGCGCGCTCAACACAATGACCGTTAGAATGCTGCACTTCATCGATGGCTCCATGGCCTGACCGGAATGCCCTAAGGCTACTCCCAACCGCGCAAGAATGCCCTTCCCAATGAGATTTCCATGAAACGTTTTGTTCTGCTGGACACCACCCCAATCCCCGACAACGGCGGTGCCTTGTGCCTGTTCGAATACGGCGAGGACTTCGTCATCAAGATCCAGGGCGGTGACGGTGGCCAGTTGATGAACACGCGCATGCATGGCTCCGAAGATGCCCTGGCGGAGATTCCCTGCCGCAAAGTGGCCGGGCGCCCGGGTTCACGTGTGCTGATCGGCGGCCTGGGCATGGGCTTTACCTTGGCCGCGGCGCTCAAGCATTTGGGCAAGAGCGCCGAAGTGGTGGTGGCCGAACTGGTGCCCGGCGTCGTGGAATGGAACCGTGGGCCGCTGGGGGAGAAATCCGGACGCCCGCTGCTGGACCCGCGCACCGTGGTCCGCCTGGAAGACGTGGCCAAGGTACTGCAGGCCGAGCCCCAAGGCTTTGATGCGATCATGCTCGACGTCGACAACGGCCCCGAGGGGCTCACGCAAAAAGCTAACAGTTGGCTGTACTCGGCCAGTGGCCTGGCCGCGTGCGCCAAGGCCCTGCGGCCCAAGGGTGTGCTGGCGGTGTGGTCGGCCAGCGCCGACAAGCTGTTCAGTGACAAACTGCGCAAGGCCGGTTTCAAGGCCGAGGAAGTGCAAGTGTTTGCCCATGGCAACAAGGGCACGCGGCATACCATCTGGATTGCAGAGAAGCTCAAGGGCTGATCACGGTTGATTCAATAGCGCCAATCCCCTGTGGGAGCGGCTAGAATCAACCTTGTCCGTGAACCACCCAATAATAGCCAGGAGCCATGATGAGCTCGAATAACCCACCCTCCCACACCGCCAAGCTGGACCGCATCCTCGCCGATGCCCAGCGCGACCGCGAAATGGGCTACCGCGATAAAGCCTTGAAGATGTACCCCCACGTGTGTGGCCGCTGCGCCCGTGAGTTTTCCGGCAAGCGCTTGAGTGAACTGACCGTCCACCACCGCAACCACAACCATGATGACAACCCCCAGGACGGCTCCAACTGGGAGTTGCTGTGCCTGTACTGCCACGACAACGAACACTCGCGCTACACCGACCAGCAATACTTCGGCGAAGGCTCCACCAGCAGCCCGAGCATTGCCAAGGCAACGCACAACCCGTTTGCGGCGTTGGCGGGGTTGATGAAGAAGGAAGACTAACGTTCTTCTTTGCCTGTTCCGGCCTCATCGCAGGCAAGCCAGCTTCCACAGTAGGAATGCATTTCCCCGTGGGAGCCGGGCTTGCCCGCGATGCGATCGCCCAAGCACTGCATCCCCCCAGGCCGTATAATCGCCGTTTTTCTCAAGGCACCCTTCCCCGTGGGCAATAAACGCTACAGCTGCATCGGTCTGTATAACCCCAAATCCCCCGAAAACGTCGGCTCGGTGATGCGTGCCGCCGGCTGCTACGGCGTGGCCTCGGTGTTCTACACCGGCGTGCGTTACGAGCGCGCCCGGGATTTCATCACCGACACCAAGAAGGTGCACCACGATATCCCGCTGATCGGCATCGACGACCTGAAAAAGATCCTGCCCCTGGGCTGCATTCCGGTGGCCGTGGAACTGGTCGAAGGCGCCCGTCCGCTGCCTGAATACACCCACCCCGACCGGGCCCTGTATATCTTCGGCCCCGAAGACGGCTCCCTGGACAAAGAGATCCGCGACTGGTGCGAGGACGTGGTGTACATCCCCACCACCGGCTGCATGAACCTGGCGGCCACGGTCAACGTGGTGCTCTATGACCGCCTGGCCAAGGGCAATAACACCCGTTCGGGCCCCAAGTACTGACATTGCGGGAACATCCGGCACATGCGCGCAGTCAGCTAATAACACTTGCCCTTGTTGGAGACTGATCATGAGCGATAGCAAAACCTTGCGACCTATCATCGAAGCCGCCCCCTTGAAGCCTCAACCCACCCAGAACGTGCATGGCTGGGAGCGCATCGGCTCGGTGGCCGGCGGGGTAATGATGGTGGGTAAAGGCTTGCGCCGCGGCGGGATTTTCGGCTTGATCCAGGTGGCGATTGGTGGCGTGGCACTGGCCCGTGGCTTTACCGGGCACAGTTCGCTCAAGGACAAACTGGAACAGGGCCGCCAGGAAATGAACAGTGTGCGCACCAAGATCGAACGGGCCGGTGAAGAGTTGAAGAACCTGAAGACCAAGGCCGAAGTGGCGGCTGAAAAGGCGGTGAAACCTAAAGCCTGACTTAAGACTTGGACATGCTGGAGATTCAAATGTGGGAGGGGGCTTGCCCCCGATAGCAGACTGTCAGCAGCCTACTTTTTGCTGACCCACCGCCATCGGGGGCAAGCCCCCTCCCACATTTTGAATTGCACAGGGGTTTGGATCAGCGCAGCAGTTTGCTGTCCAGTACCACCGAAGACTCACCGATCACACTCTCGGCCAACTGCACGAACTCTTTGGTGTTGATGCTGTTCACCCGCATCACTGCCTGCGCCAGATCGTCCAGGGAGCGTTTGTTGTGGGTCTTCACGCGGATCTCACGGTCCAGTTCCTGCAATACCACCACCGAACGCGCCAGCGTCGCGCCGTTGACGTGCTCGCCTTTGAGAGTGGTGACGTCTTTGCCTTCTTTGGTCAGCCGCGCCTGGATCGCCGCATAGCGTTCATCGGTGATGCCACCGGCACGCCGCATCAGCTCAATCGCGTAGTACTCGCCCAAGCCCTCGCTGATCCAGTCGCTGCTGTCGTGGTCATTGAAGCGTCCGATGGCCTGCACCACTTCGCGCAGCAACGGGCTGCTGCCATTTTCGCCCACCAGCGGCGTGCGGCTGTTGAGGTAGATCGAATCGCGTAACGAATAAGCGCCCCGCCGCATCGGGTCACTGGCACCGACAATCAACAGTTTGCCGGGATGGCGCGGGAACGCGGCTTCCACCTGGGGCCAGACAAACGTCAGCAACGTCAGCACGTCCATGCGGCGCATCCCCTGGCCCTTGGGCGAGGCCACGGTGACGTCGGTATCACCCAGGCGCAGGCGGCGGCTGCCGAGGTTGCCCGCCAGCATCCAGCCGGTGGGGCGGTCGAACAGGCGGGACACGTTGTCGATGCGGAATTTGTTCTGGCCGATGCGCGGCCAGGCGGTTTCGACGCTCTTCCAACCCGTCGGCAGTTCAAACATCAGGCGTGAGACCAGTTCGACGCCGTCTTGCTGGTCGAGACGTGCGGCCGGCACCAGGTCTTCGCCGCGCAGTAACGCCCAGCCGGGCGTGATGCGTGTGTCATACACGCCGGGCTTGCGCGCATGGGCCAGGCGCACCCGGTAGGTCAGGCTGGCCTTGTCAGGGCTGGGTTGCCACAGGCCACGGTTGCCCGTGACTTGCCACTGGCCATCGGCCTTGAAGTCGCTGTAGTCACCGTCGCGGCCCAGGTCGAAGTTCAGGCTGCGCACCGCCGCGCCCTGGGACAGGCTGACGCGCACCTCGGCCTGCTGGCTTTGGGGCAACAGCTTGATGTGGTAATCCAGGTCGACTTTCTTCGCGCACCAGCCCGGTCCGCTCAGCGCCAGCACGACCAGGCCCGCTGCCCACTTGGCGGCCACCTTCATACACACTCCTCATTCAGCCTGCGCGGAAAATCAGGTAATCCTCCCAGTCGTCCTCGGGCACGCTGCCTTCGCTGAGCATGCGCCCGGACTGGGAAATGCGTTCGTGGTGCACCGCATCACGGTCGCCGCAGACCAGGTGATGCCACAGCGGCAAATCCTTGCGCTCGCTGACCAGGCGGTAACCGCAGGTCGGCGGCAACCATTTGAACTGATCGGCCTGGCCCGGTGTGAGCTGAATGCAATCAGGCACCGAGGCGCGGCGGTTGGGGTAATCAGTGCACTGGCAGGTTTTCAGGTCGAGCAGTTTGCAGGCGATACGCGTGTAATAGACGCTGTTGTCGTCCTCATCCTCAAGCTTTTGCAGGCAGCACAGGCCACAGCCGTCGCACAATGACTCCCACTCCTCTTGGTCGAGGTGCTCAAGGGTTTTGCGTATCCAGAAAGGTTCGACTTTGGCGGCCATGGCTCTGCATCAGTATCGGAAGGTGAAAAGGCCGCCAGTCTAGTGCCCAAGCCCGTTGGGGCCAAGCGCTTACGACTGACGGTGTTGCAAGACTTGTCAGGCCTGGGTGGGCGCAGTAGTTTTGAATCCCGTTTTTTCCATCAGGGTCTGTCCATGAGCAATAACCCCCGTGTTGCCGATTATCCGATCCACACCCAATTCACCGAGCGCTGGTCGCCCCGCGCCTTTACCGGCGAGAGCATCCCGCAGGAGACGCTGCTGAGTTTCTTCGAAGCAGCACGCTGGGCGCCTTCGGCCTACAACTCGCAGCCGTGGCGGTTTCTGTATGCGCGCCGTGACACGCCGGACTGGGAGCGCTTCCTGGGCCTGCTGAATGAATTCAACCGCAATTGGGCGCAGCATGCGTCGGCCCTGATCATCATCGCGTCGAAAACCGACTTCATCGCCCCGGGTGCTACCGAAGAAACCCCGGCGCTGTGGCACACCTTCGACACCGGCTCGGCCTGGGGCCACCTGGCGCTGCAAGCCAGCCTCAGTGGCTGGCACACCCACGGCATGGCCGGTTTCGACCAGGAACTGACCCGCAAGGAGCTGAAGATTCCCCAGGGTTATGCGCTGCATGCGGCCGTGGCGGTGGGCAAGCTGGGTGACAAGTCGAGTTTGCCGGAGTACCTGCAAGGGCGCGAAATGCCGAGCCCGCGCAAGCCGTTGAGCGAGCTGGTGTCCGAGGGGAACTTCAGTCTCTAAGCATCGCCCTCTCATCCTCTGTAGGAGCGAGCTTGCTCGCGAAGAACGTCAACGATGACGCGCACTTTCTGAATAAGCGCGGCGCCTGTGAGTTTTTCGCGAGCAAGCTCGCTCCTACATGAGGCCATCGGGCAAGCTCTTCAGTACCCGCGCTCGAAATCCACTTCCCCGCGTAGCGCTTGCTTGGCCTGATACGCCCGCAGGTTCTGCACAAACAACTCCACCATCATTGGCGGCGAGGTCGGGGCCGAGCTGTGCCCGGTCAACAGCAAACCCCACGCCGTCCAGAACGGGTGGCGTTGCGGCAAGGGCTCCTGGCGGCACACGTCGATCACCGCGCCGGCCAGGTGCCCTTCTTTGAGCGCCTCGACCAGATCGGCGTCCACCACCGCCACGCCGCGTCCGACGTTGATAAACAACCCGGTGGGCTGGAATTGCTTGAACAGCGCCGCGTCGTACAGGTCATGGGTATCAGGCGTGTTGGGCAGCAGGTTGATCACGTAATCCACCTCCCCCACCAGCCGGCCCAACTGGTCGAGCCCCGCCACTTCGATAAACGGTGCCTGCTCGCGGGCCTGGCTGGCGATGCCATACAACTGCACGCCGAACGGCAGCAGAAACTCGGCCACGCGCTGGCCGATGTCACCGGTGCCGACGATCAGCGCCTTACGCCCCGCCAGGCTCTGGCCCATGCGGTTATCCCATTTGCGCTCCACCTGGCTGACCAACCGCGCCAGCACTTCGCGCTCGTGGCCCAGCATGTAGGTGAGGACAAACTCGGCCATGACCTGGCCAAAAATGCCTACCGCGCGGGTCAGCCGGTAGTCGCGTGGCAAGCCATCGGCCAGCAGGGGCGTGATGCCCGCCCAGGTCGATTGCAGCCATTGCGGATGATGGCCCTGGCGCAGCAGGGTAGCCAACAGATCGGGCTGGCCCAGCCACACCGGACAGTCGGCGGCCAGGCGCGAGAGTTCGGCCGAGTCGCCGCTGGTCAGCACTTCGAGGTCTGGGGCGGCGTCCCTGAGCAATTGGGCGTAGAGCGGATGATCCTGTTCAGCAATCAGAACACGCATGGTTCAAACCTTTGAAAAAACAGTGCAGACGGCCGCCCGCATCCTTACGGCCACCGTCCTCTAATACGATTCCATTGAAGCTGTGCCCTGAAGCGGGCACTGGTCGATCACATCGGGTCGTTGCGGCGCAGCAGCTCTTCGGGCAAGTGCTCGATGTACTCGTCCTCGGCCGGCGGCATTTGCAGGTGGTAGCCCTGCTTGTCGAGGTTTTCCAGCACCACGGCGATGTCTTCGCGCGACAGCTTGCGCTCCGGCGTCAGCACCATGTCAAAGGCGTGATGCGCCTTGCCAAAGGCTTCCATCAACGGCTCGGGCACGCGCTCCAGGGCATCGCTTTTGAGCACATAGAGGTACATGCCGTCTTTTTTCTTGCTGCGGTAGATGGAGCAAATACGTTTCAAGGCTGTTCTCCGGCATTGGCCAGGCTGTCGAGCAACGCCTGGCCCATCAACTCGCGGCGCCAGCCACGCAGCGAGTCTGGCAATTGGTAAGGCCCATCGGGGTAGCCACTTTTAACCAGGGCTTCGAGGGTTTTCTTGCGCAGCATCAGTTCCGGCGCCATGTCCAGGCGCTCGGCGAAGGTTTGGCCCAGGGCACGCAGTTGCTTGATCAACGCTGCAGCGTCCACCGGTAACGGCTCTGCCACGGCAGGCGGCCATTGGTCCATGGGCAGGCTGGCAGTGCGTTTGATCAGGTCCAGCAGGAACTGGCCGTCCTGGCGCACCGTACGCGGGTGCATGTCTTCGATCTTGCCCAGGGCGGCGAGGTTATCCGGCTGGGATTTGGCCAGGGGCCATAACGAGTGCTCGCGAACGATGCGGTTGCGCGGCAAGTCGCGGGCACGGGCCTGCTGCTCGCGCCAGGCGCAGAGCTCACGCAGCACTGCGAGTTGGGCACGGGACAATTTCCACGCCAGCTTGGCGTCGCGGTACAGCTCGTAGGGGTCGATCTCACGGCGCAGGTTGGCCACCAGTTCGGCGCCGTCTTCCAATACCCACGCGTATTTGTCGTCCGACAGTTGCGGGCGCAGGCGGGTGTAAACCTCGGCCAGGTGCACGGCGTCTTCGGCGGCGTAGCTGACCTGCGTCTCTGACAATGGCCGCTGCAGCCAGTCGGAGCGGGTTTCGCCCTTGGGCAGCTCGATATCCAACACCGCCTGCACCAGGCGCGAGTAGCCCATGGAGAAACCGAGGTTGAGGTACGCCGCCGCCAATTGGGTGTCGAACAACGGCACTGGCAAGCTGCCAGTCAGGCGCAACAGCACTTCCAGGTCTTCGCTGCAGGCGTGCACCACCTTGATCACCGCCGGGTTCTCCAGCAAGGCGGCCAAGGGTTGCCAATTGTCGATAGTCAGGGGGTCGATCAGGTAAGCGCGCACGCCATCACCGATCTGGATCAGCCCGGCAATAGGGTAAAAGGTGTCGACCCGCATGAATTCGGTGTCGAGGGCGACGAATGGCAACTGCTGCCATTCGGCGCAATGCTGGCCGAGGCTATCGTTGTCGCAGATCCAGTGAATATCGATGGCCACACGGCTCTCCCTTGAAGAATGGCGCGCAGTATATATCGCGAAAGGGGCTTGCGAGCATCCGCAGTGCACACGCCATCATGAAAACTCCGACAGGAGAGGAAGAATAGTCCTACAAGCGGGCGTTATCCTCTCTTACGCAAAACGTAGACGCACCATCGCCGCGAGCCCGGCAGGAACTCTTGGTAATTGAGGATTTTGAAGCCGGCTTGGCGAAACTCGCTCTCTACCGGCGTGCCCACGTTCACGGCAACAATCACCGTGTCGCGACTGACGCGGTGAAACTCATGCAATAACATGAGTCGTGCATCGCTGCCGGGCACATGGCGAAACAAATCCAGGCAGAAAATGCAGTCCACCGCATTCGCCGAAAGGCCAATGGAAAACGCCGAGCCCTGGAATGTTTTGACACGTTTGAGCAACGTACCCGGGTGATGGGTGCGCGCGTGATCGAGCATCGCCTGGGAGTTGTCCGAGGCCAGGATCACACGGTTGACGTGTTCGGCCAGCACCGGCCAGAAGCGCCCGGAACCGCACGCCAGGTCGAGGATAAGCCCTGGCTCGCCCGCCACTTTCAGGGCCTGGCGTACCAACCGCGCATCGCGCCACGCCGACAGGCGCTGCAACAGCCTGGGCGGACGCGGGTCGCCACAGCCCCTGGCATGCTCACGGTCATAGCGCTCGGTGAATTCGGTCTCGATGGAGGATGGAGGTTGTGGCGACATCGCGGGCTCATGTGAATGAAACGGTAGTGAACGACCTTGATCCGCAGCTTAACCTTCGCAACGTGAAAAAAAGGTCGAAAGCCCACACCGCTAAAACCGGTCACGCTTGATGCAAGTACCACCGCCAATCCTGCTCCCCCACCTCGCCCATGAACTGGCGATATTCGGCACGTTTGACCGCCAGGTAAACGCCTAGGAATTCGCGCCCGAACGCATCCGGTGCCCAGCGGGAGGTTTCCAGCGCGCGCAAGGTGGTCAGCCAGTCGGTGGGCAGCAGTTCCTTGGCCTGGGCGTAGCCGTTGCCTTGCACCGGGGCGCCAGGGTCGAGCTGTTCGCGGATGCCTCGATGAATGCCGGCCAGGATCGCAGCAGCCGCCAGGTAGGGGTTGGCGTCGGCACCGCAGATGCGGTGTTCGATATGCCGCGATTGAGCCGGGCCACCGGGCACGCGCAGGCTGACGGTGCGGTTGTCCACGCCCCAGGTGGCAGCGAGCGGCGCATAGCTGTTGGTTTGGAAGCGTCGATAAGAGTTGGCGTTGGGGCAGAACATCAACAGTGAATCGAGCAAGGTACTGAGCATGCCGCCCACGGCTTGGCGCAGCAGTGGCGTGCCGTCGGTCGCTTCACTGGCAAACAGGTTATTGCCCTGGGCATCGGCCAGGCTGACGTGCATGTGCATGCCGGTGCCGGCCAGGTCGTCGAACGGCTTGGCCATGAAACAGGCGGTCATTCCATGTTTGTGCGCCACGCCCTTGACCAGGCGTTTGTAGCGCACGGCTTCGTCCATCGCCTGCAGCGCGTCGGTGCGGTGTTCGAGGGTGATTTCCACTTGGCCCGGCGCGTACTCGGAGATAGCTGTGCGCGCCGGAATCCCTTGCAGTTTGCAGGCGCTGTAGAGGTCGGCAAGAAACGGCTCGATCTGCTCCAGTTCGCGCAGGCCGTAGACTTGCGTCGAACGCGGGCGATTGCCATCCACATCCCGCGCCGGTTGCGGGCGGCCGTTGCTGTCAGGCTTTTGGTCGAGCAGGTAGAACTCCAGCTCCGCCGCCATCACCGGGTAATAACCGTCGGCCTTGAGCGCCTCGATAACATTGGCCAGCAGGTGCCTGGGGTCGGCCACGGTGGCGGGCAGGCCTTCGGTGGGGTGCATGCTGACCTGCACCGCTGCGGTGGGGATCAAGCGCCATGGCATGCGCTGCAAGCTGCCGCTGATCGGGTAGGCGCGGCAGTCAATATCCCCCACCTCCCAGACCAGCCCGGAGTTTTCTACGTCATCGCCATTGATGGTCAGGCCGAGGATGGTACTGGGCAGAGGCCGGCCACTTTCGTACACCGCCAGCAGTTCGTCGCGGTGCAGCAGCTTGCCGCGCGGTACGCCGTTGTTATCGAGGATAAACAGCTCGAACATCTCAATGTCGGGGTTCTGTTCAAGGAAGGTCTGGGCTTCATGCAGGCTGGCAAAAACACTCATGGGAATTCTCATACGTTTGCGTCAGGCAAGCGCGCAGGCGCCGCCGGGCAGATGCGCACAGGTGTGCGTCATCCATGGGGGTAGATCAACGTAGGAGAGAGGTATCTGGCGGGCGCGCGTGTCGGCAATGGAACAAGGCCCAGAACGCAAGCGCAGACGGCAATGTCGCGGTGTGAGTGTCGGGGCAAGCGTGCATGCGCGGTCCACAGTGATAGAAAGACTTGAGCGTCACACGCGAGGATACGCGAGTAAATTCAGCCTTGATGGAGTTTGGTTGCAGTTTGGCTAAACATTCTGTCTGGAGGAGCGAGCTTGCTCGCGAAGATCGTTAACGATAACGCGGGTGCCTGGTTCACAGCGGCGCACACAGCTTTTTCGCGAGCAAGCTCGTTCCTACCAAAAACGGGCATTATGGCTGCTTCAACCGAGCCCCAAGGATTCGACTCCATGAAAGCGCCTCTGGCCCTCTGTGTACTGGCAAGCCTGGCCAATGTCGCCCAGGCCGACACCGCTGCATCTCGCCTTGACGACGTGATTGCGCGCGGCACCCTCACCGTGTGTACCACCGGCGACTACAAGCCTTACACCTCGCTGCGCAGCGACGGCGGCTATGAAGGTATCGACATTGCCATGGCCGAGTCCCTGGCCAAGAGCCTCAACGCCAAAATCAACTGGGTGCCCACCACCTGGAAAACCCTGATGCCGGACTTTCTGACCCAACGCTGCGACATCGCGGTGGGCGGTATTTCCGTGTCGTTGGAACGTCAGAAAAAAGCCTTCTTCAGCCAGTCTCTCGGGGTCGATGGCAAGATCCCACTGGTGCGCTGCGCCGATGTGCAGCGCTACCAGACGGTGGAACAGATCAACCAGCCCCAGGTGCGAGTGATCGAGCCCGCCGGTGGCACCAATGAAGTGTTTGCCCGTGCGCACCTGGGCCAGACGCAGATTCGCCTGCATGACAACGTGACGATTTTTGATGAACTGCTGGCGGGCAAAGCCGATGTGATGATTACCGACGCCAGCGAGGCGCGTTATCAGCAGAAGCTCAAGCCTGGGTTGTGCGCGGTCAACCCGGAGCAACCGATGCAGTACAGTGAAAAAGCGTTTTTGTTGCCGCGAGATGATGTGGCCTGGAAGAGTTACGTGGATCAGTGGTTGCATTTGAGTGTGGCGACGGGGGCGTATGCAGGGATTGTGGGGCAGTGGTTGGCTGCGCCTTGAATGCGGGGTGTCAGGTAGATCGGTGTTGATTGTCCGTCCGTCATCGCAGGCAAGCCAGCTCCCACATTGGGATCCTGGGGCGTCAGCCCGGTCCTACGCCTTGATCAACGCTACAAACGCCGCACACGCAGCGCTGCGATACGCGCCCTTGCGACTCAGGAGTGCCGCGGTGCGCTGCGGCAACGGTGGATTGATCACCACGGCATGCAGGCCTGCCTGGGCCTCGGCCAGTGCGCGGGGCAGGATGGTTGCCAGGGGCGTGCTGCGCACGATTTCGATGATCGCGCTGATGGAGTTGGCCTCCATGGCAATCTGCGGTTTAACCCCTTGTTGGTGGCAGTAGTCGTCGATATAGCGGCGGGTGGCGAAGCCTGTGTTCAGTAGCACCAGGGGCTGTTCGAGCCAGGCTGGTTGTGTGCGTTCTGGATGGCTGGCACTGACGACCAGGCTCAGCTCTTCGACAAACAGCGCCTCACAGTCGATCTCCAGCCCATGCTCGCCGGTAAAGCCGATGCCGATATCCAGCAGGTCCTCGCCCAGGGCGGCTTCGATGCGGTCTTGGGTCAGTTCCTCAATGCTCAAGGTGATGCCGGGATACGACGCATTGAAGCGTGCCAGCAGCGGGCCGATCAGGTAGGCGGTGAAGGTCGGCGTCATGGCCAGGCGCAAATGCCCCCGGCGCAGGTCCTGCACGTCATGTATGGCGCGGGTGCCGGCCTGTAGATCCTGCAAGGCCAGCCGCGCATAACGCACATAGGCCTGCCCCGCGTCGGTCAGGCTGACACTGCGCCCGGAACGGTCCAGCAGTGGCGCGCCCAGGCTTTCTTCCAGTTGCTTGATCTGTTGCGACAAGGTCGGCTGCGACACGTGCAGCGCCTCGGCGGCACGCGTGAAATTGCGATGCTCGGCAACGGCCAGCAAGTAACGGATATGACGCAACAGCATGGGCAGCGCTCCAACTATAGGCATGACTTATAGAAAGCATAATAAACCGGTCTTGGACGCTATAGCCGAAAACTTCCATCCTTGCCCCATCAGCGACGCAAGGAGAACCACCATGCAGCATCTCATCGACGGCTTTCGCAAATTCCAACGTGAAGCCTTTACCCCTCGCAGTGACTTGTTCAAACACCTGGCGACTACGCAAAACCCCGGCACCTTGTTCGTGTCCTGCTCTGACAGCCGCGTAGTCCCCGAGCTGTTGACCCAGCAGGAACCCGGTGACCTGTTCGTCATCCGTAACGCCGGCAACATAGTGCCGTCCTACGGCCCGGAACCAGGAGGTGTGTCGGCCACAGTCGAATATGCCGTTGCGGTGCTGGGCGTCAGCGACATTGTGATTTGCGGGCACTCGGACTGCGGTGCGATGACTGCCATTTCTACCTGCAAATGCCTGGACCACCTGCCCGCCGTGGCCAACTGGCTGCGCCATGCCGAGTCGGCCAAGGTGATAAATGCCGCTCGCACGCATGTCTCGGACGCTGCACGCCTGGATTCGTTGGTGCGCGAAAACGTGGTCGCCCAACTGGCTAATCTCAAGACTCACCCTTCTGTCGCCCTGGCGCTGGAACAAGGCCGGATGAACCTGCATGGCTGGGTGTACGACATCGAAACCGGCGGCATCGACGCTTTGGACGGGCACACCGGGCGCTTCGTCTCCCTGCTCGACCACCCCAGCACCCGCGCCCACGCTGCCTGAACCTTATTCAACCCAAGAGGACGTCACCATGTTGCAATCCCAATTCGCCCAAACCCCACGTCTGGCCCTGGCCGACACCGTTATCGACCTCAAGGCACGCAAAAACCTGTCGTGGCAGGACCTCACCGACGGCACCGGGCTGAGCCTGGCATTCGTCACCGCAGCCCTGCTCGGCCAGCACCCGCTGCCCAAGGAGGCGTCCGACATCGTGTGCGGCAAACTCGGTCTCGACGAGGACGCCAGCCGCCTGCTGCAGAGCGTCCCATTGCGCGGCAGCTTCCCGAGCGGTGTGCCGACCGACCCAACCATGTACCGTTTCTATGAAATGCTGCAAGTCTACGGCTCTACCTTGAAAGCCCTGGTGCATGAGCAATTCGGCGACGGCATCATCAGCGCCATCAACTTCAAACTGGACATCAAGAAAGTCGAAGACCCGGACGGCGGCTCCCGTGCGGTCATCACCCTGGACGGCAAATACCTGCCGACCAAACCCTTCTGATTCGCCGCCAACCGTCTACGCTCTTGGCACACCAACAAGAACGAGGGACGGGTAAATGAAGAGACTGCTCCGATTCACCTGGCTGCTGCTGTTGTGTTGCAGCCAGGTGCATGCCGCCACGGCACAGGAAGCGGATGCCCAAGCCGCCAAGGCCCTGCTGGAAAAGGCCTTGGCGTACTACCACAAGCAAGGTGACAAGGCGTTCGCCGCTTTCAGCCGTCAGGGCGAGTTCATCGACCAGGACCGTTATGTGTTTGTGGTCGATACAAAAGGCGTACTGCTGGCCAGTGGCGGGCCCTCCTCCGCGCTCATAGGTCGCGATGTGTCCGAGGTACTCGGACCGGATTTGCGCCAATCCTTCAAGGACGCGCTCAAGGTGCCCGAAAACCAGGGTATCCAGCAGGCTGACTACCGCTGGCAGAACTGGAATGACGGCAAGGTCGAACATAAACACGTGTTTTATCAGCGCGTGGGCGAACGCATCCTGGCGGTCGGTTATTACTTGCCGCGCGCCACACCGGAACAGGCACGGGCGCTGCGCAACAAGGCGGTGGAGGCGTTGGTCAAGGATGAAGCCGGCACGCTCAAGGCGATCAACTCCTTGCAAGGCGGCTTCCTGCAAGATGATCTCTACGTATTCGTGGTGGACCTGAACACGCAGCGCTACGTCGCCCATGGCACCAACCTGCGCCTGATCAACACCGATTTTGCCAAGATCAAGGACCCGGATGGCAAACCGGTGGGTGTGCCGATCCTCCAGATGATGGCCGAACAGGACCAGGGCGAATACAAATACCGCTGGAAAAACCCGGTGACCGGCAAGGTCGAGAACAAGCATGCCTATGTGCGCAAGAGCGGGCATTTCATGGTTGCGGTGGGGTATTACAGCCCCTGATCCTGATCGTTCCCACGCTCTGCGTGGGAACGCCGCCTGGGACGCTCCGCGTCCGCTTATCTAACTTTGTCTTCACGGCCGCGCAGTACCCGATTCGGCATCGCTATCGCAGCGGCCAACCCCAGCAGCGACACCGCCGCACTCACCATCAGCAAATGCCGGAACGTCACCGCCAACTCGTCGCGCAACGCATCCTGCGCCGGGCCGGGTGCGGCGTTGAGGCCGTCGAGCAGTACGTTGCCGGAACTGCCTTCGGCCACCAGTGCGCCGCTCGTCAAATGGGCGAAACTGGAATCGTGCAACAGCGCCAGCAGCAACGCCGACATGCAAGCCACCCCCACTGCCCCGCCCAGGGAGCGAAACAGGTTGGTGGTGCTGGTGGCCACACCGATATCCCGTTGCTCTACCGAGTTCTGCGTACCCACCAACGAGGTCGGGAACTGCATGCCGGCGGCGATACCGCACAACAACATGAAGACGCTGGTAAGCGCCACCGCCTGGGGGGCGCTGTAGGCCATGCCGAGAATCGCCAGCGGGCTCAACACCGCGCCGCTGAGGATCATCGGTTTATAGCGGCCGGTCACCGAGGTCATGCGCCCGGCGAAATACGCGCCCATCGGCAAGCCCATCGCCAACGGCAGCAAGTGCAGGGCTGCGCTGTCGGCACCAGCGCCGGTCACGGTCTGGTAGCGCAGGGGCATCAGCACCGTCAGGGAAATCGCCTGGAAGCTGGTGACGAAAATCGTGCACCAGCACAACACCGCACTGCGGTTGGCAAACAAGTGCATCGGCAACAGCGGTTCCCGTGCGCGGCGTTCGTGCCATACAAACATGCTCAAGGCCAACAGGGCACAGGCCAGCAACCCCAGCACTTGATCGTCACGCCACGAATGGCCCTGGCCGATTTCAGTGATGCCCAGCAACAAGGCGGTGAGGCCGACGATCATCAGCACCGTGCCGAGGTAATCGATGATCGGCTTGCGCTGCGGCACCGGCAGCCCCACCAGAGTGCGATGGGCCACGTACCAGGCACCGACGCCCAGTGGCAGGTTGATCAAAAACACCCAGCGCCACGACAGGTACTCGGTCATATAACCGCCCAGCACCGGCCCGGCCACGCTGGCCACCGCGTACATGCTGCTGAAATACCCCTGATAACGTCCCCGTTCGCGGGGAGGAATAATGTCGCCAATGATCGCCTGGCTCACCGAGACCATCCCGCCAGCGCCGATACCCTGCACAACCCGCGCCAGCACCAGTTGCTCCATGCTTTGCGCAAGGCCGCAGAACAGCGACGCGAGGGTAAACACGCCCATGCCGATCAGCATCATGGGCCGGCGCCCATACAGATCGCCAAGCTTGCCGTAGATCGGCACCGCCACGGTCATCGCCACCATGTAGCCGGAGATCACCCAGGCGAGCAGGTTGACGTCATGGAACTGTGCGGAAATGGCCGGCATGGACACGGCGACAATGGTCTGGTCCAGGGCACCCAGGAAGATCGCCATCATCAGCGCGACCAGGATACTGCGCACGGCGGGAACGGTTGGAGCGGGCTGATTGAGGTGTGTCACGGCAGAACCTTCGAGCAGGGCCCACAGGCAACGGTCACCGGTGGGAATGCTCGATACGATAGCAGGCTATTCGATAGGCTCGTAAGGAAGGCCGACGTAATTTTCTGCGATGGTTTTACGCCCAGCCTCAGAGCGAATGAAATAGTCCAGTTCGCTTTCGGCAATACGCTGGCTGAAGTCATCCGCCTGGGGAAACTGATGCAGCATCGAGGTCATCCACCAGGAAAACCGCTCGGCTTTCCACACTCGGCGCAGGCAGATTGCCGAGTATTTTTCCAGCAAGTCCAGGCGCCCTTCGCGGTACACCTTGAGCAAGATGCGGAACAATGTGCTCACATCACTAGCTGCCAGGTTCAAGCCCTTGGCACCGGTGGGCGGCACAATGTGCGCGGCATCGCCGAGCAGGAACAGGCGCCCGTACTGCATGGGTTCCACCACAAAGCTGCGCAGCGGCGCGATGCTTTTCTCGATTGACGGGCCGGTCACCAATTGTTCGGCCAATGAGTCGGGCAGGCGGCTTTTGAGTTCATCCCAGAAACGTTCATCCGCCCAGTCTTCCAGCTTCTCTTCGACCGGCACTTGCAGGTAGTAACGGCTGCGGGTCGGCGACCGCATGCTGCACAGCGCAAAACCCCGCGCATGTTTGGCGTACACCAGTTCGGCATGTACCGGCGGCGTGTCGGCCAGCACGCCCAGCCAGCCGAAGGGATAGACCCGTTCGAACACCTTCAGCGCTTGCGCCGGTATCGACTGGCGGGCCACGCCATGGAAACCGTCGCAGCCGGCAATGTAGTCGCACTCCAGGCGACAGGCTTGGCCTTCATGCTCGAAGGTCAGCCATGGCTGTTCACTTTTCAGGTCATGGGGCTGAACATTGGAGGCTTCGTACAGGGTAATGGCACCCGCGGCTGCGCGGGCGGCCATCAGGTCGCGGGTGACCTCGGTCTGGCCGTAGATCATCACCGACTGGCCGCCGGTCAAGGCCTTGAGGTCGATGGAGGTGAGTTGGCCATTGAGGGCAATATCAAACCCGTCGTGCACCAGACCCTCGGCGTCCATGCGTTGGCTGACGCCGGCTTCGCGCAGCAGGTCGACCATGCCCTGTTCCAACACACCGGCGCGGATACGGCCTTGTACGTAATCGGCGCTCTGACGCTCTAGAACGAGGGTCTGGATGCCAGCGTTGTGCAGCAGTTGGCCGAGCAGCAATCCGGAAGGACCGGCACCAATAATGGCGACTTGGGTTTTCAGGGTTTTCATTATTTTTATGACCTTCAAGCTTCACGCGAACGTATGGAGTGAAAGAGTTGTCATTGCTCTTGTGGCTGACATTTTTCACTTGAGTGAGGCTCATAAGAAGGTGAAAACTGCGTCAAAACCTGTGCTTTTCGCCAATCGGGGCGATTACCGAACCATTATCCTGAGTATCGGATTGAAACCATGACCAAAACCGCGATTCCGGTCTTCAAGCTTTACGGGGAAAGCCAGCAGTGGCCGACTCCCGATTTGTTGCACTGCGAAACCATTTCCCGGCGCAGTCGGGAATACCAGTGGGAAATCCAGCCCCACCGGCACGCGGACCTGTGCCAGTTGCTGTATGTGCACAAAGGCCAGGCACAACTGGAAATCGAGGGCCAGCGCACCACGCTTAACGAGTCGAGCCTGCAAGTGCTGCCACCGCTGTGCGTGCATGGCTTTCGTTTTTCCGAGGATGTGGAAGGGTTTGTGGTAACGCTTTCGGCGCCGCTGGTTAGCCACTTGCAGGCGCAACTGGGCTCTACCGTCGATGGCCTGCACACACTCGGCAGCTACCCGGCGGGCAAGGACAGCGATTACTTGAACAGCCTGTTCGTACGCTTGCAGGACGAATACGCCGATGACCAACCGGCACGGGACATGATGCTGCACGCCCTGGTCAGCGTGTTGTTGGTATGGGTCAGCCGCCAGGCGATCCAGCGCCGCCATCCACGCGCGCCGCGGGGTCGTGAGTACTTTCGGCGGTTTACGCAACTGGTCGAACAGCATTACCGCGAACACCCGAAGATTGAAGACCTGGCCCACAAGCTGGGCATCTCGGTCTCACATTTGAACGGGACGTGTCGGGAGTTGGGTGGGCAACCGGCGTTGCAGATCATGCATGACCGCCAATTGCTGGAAGCCAAGCGCCTGCTGACCTACACCAGCATGACCATAAACGAGATGTCCGAAGTGCTGGGTTTTTCCGACCCGACCAACTTCTCACGGCTGTTTCGCCGCAGGGTCGGGTTTTCACCCAAGGCGTTTCGTGAACAATTGAAGGCAGAGCAGCCTACCTGAGCGCACTGAAACTGCCGGTGCGGGGAACGCATTGGTCCTGATGGCAGCTGATAGCGAACGCCGCTGGCTGCATGCGCGTTTGCTCGACGCGGTAGGCGGCAGTCCCATACAGCGCTGTTGCCAATGCGCAGAGGGTGAAAATTGTCAGGTACTTTCTGGTTTTAATGCTCATGGCACAGACCTCTGAACGGATCTACAGGGTGCTGTTTAAAGCATAGGTCAACTTGCCCTGATGCGATGCCATTCAGCGCGCTTATTTCAGCTCAAAGCCCGACATCCCAACCCGGCTCTTCAGGAAAGCGCAGCACCAGGAAATCCAGGAGGCTACGCAACGCCGAAGGCATGTGTTTGCGTGAGGCGTACACCGCATAGATGTTCATTTGTCGTGGCTCGGCGTGCGGCAGCAAGCGCACCAACTCCCCACTGCGAATCAGCTCGCCGGCCTGATAACTGGGCAGCATCGCCACCCCTGCCCCGGCCAGCGTCACGCGCATCAACGTGCTGGCCTCATTGGCCGTGATATTGCCGTGGACCGGCACCGACACGTGCTCTCCGTTTTCTTCGAAATGCCACAGGCTCTTGCCGAAGTAAGAGTGGGTCAGGCAATTGTGCCGGGCCAGGTCTTCGACTTTCTGCGGCGCCGGATGCTCGCGCAGATAAGCCGGTGTGGCGCACACCACCGAGCGACATACGGTCAGGCGCCGGGCGATCAGGTTGGGGTCCAGATCGTTGCTGGTGCGGATCGCCAGGTCGATGCGCTCGTCCACCAGGTTCACCGTGCGATCAAGCATCTGCAAATCCACCGTCACCAGGGGGTAAAGCTTGACGTATTCGGCAATCGCCGCGCCCAGCTGCGCCTGGCCGAACGAGGTGCTGACGCTCAGGCGCAACAGACCTCGGGGCGCGTCATCGGGTTCGCTGACGGCGGCCTGCATATCCCCACACAAATCCAACAATTGCCGGCAACGCGGTAGTGTTTCCCCCCCGGCGGCAGTGAGGCTGAGCTTGCGCGTGGTGCGGTGTAGCAGGCGTGCACCCACCCAGTCTTCCAGCTCCGCCAGGTAACGCGAGACCACCGGGCGCGACAGGTCAAGGTGGTCGGCGGCGGCGGATTGGCTGCCCAGGTCCACCACGGTGACAAACACGCGCATTGCTTGAAGACGATCCATGATTTGCCCGCTTTTAGAAACAAACTATGTCCCAGCATCGCATTTTTTGTCGCGTTTTATGCAACTAAGCTCTGTGCATCCCTTATCTATGGCAGGAGCTGCCCGATGTTCTCGACCTTCAAACGCTTGACCCTGGCTACTGCCGCCCTGGCATTCGCTGCCCACGCAGCGGCGGCAGAGCTGAAACTGGACGTGTACAACCCAGGCGAAGCCGCGATATTCCCAGTCAGCTCGGTGCTGGTGAGCGGCGAGAAAGACGCGATCCTGGTGGATGCGCAATTCGGCAAAGGCCAAGCCGAGCAACTGGTGCAGAAGATCCGCGCCAGCGGCAAGCACCTGACCACCATCTACATCAGCCATGGCGACCCGGACTACTACTTCGGCCTGGACACCCTCACCGCCGCCTTCCCCGACGCCAAGGTGCTGGCGCCGCAGCCGGTGGTCGACCATATCAACGCCACTGTCGCCGACAAGCTGGCCTTCTGGGGCCCGAAAATGGGCGCAGACAAACCGGCCAAGACCCTTGTACCGCAGGTACTTAAAGGCCACAGCCTGACCCTGGAAGGACAGCAGCTTGAAGTGGTGGGCCTCGACGGCCCGCAGCCAGGTCGCAGCTTTGTGTGGATCCCGTCGATCAAGGCCGTGGTTGGTGGTGTGGTTATCGCTGAAAACATCCACGTCTGGATGGCTGATACCCAGAGCGCGCAATCCCATAAAGACTGGTTGGCCACCCTCAAGCGCATTGAAGACCTGAAACCGAACACCGTGGTGCCAGGCCATTACCTGGGCACGCCATCGCTGGCCTCGGTCAACTTCACCGCCGATTACATCAAGGCCTTCGACCTCGAAACCGCCAAGGCCAAGGACTCCGCCGCCCTGATTGCGGCCATGAAAAAACGCTACCCCACCCTCGCCGACGAAAGCTCGCTGGAACTGAGCGCCAAAGTCGCCAAGGGCGAAATGAAGTGGTAACTGGCTTTAAACCTTAACCCTGTTGGAGAACATCATGAGCAAGATTGCAATCATTGGTGCCACCGGCCGCGCCGGTAGCCAACTGCTGGAAGAAGCGCTGCGTCGCGGGCATACCGTCACCGCCATCGCCCGCAATACCGACAAGCTGGCTGTGCGCCCAGGCGTTACGGTCAAACAGGTTGATGCCCTGGATGCCGAGGCCTTGCAACACGCCATCAGCGGTAGCGACGTGGTGGTCAGCGCGGCGCACTTCGCCACCCTTCCCGCCAGCGCCGTGATCGGCCCGGTGAAAAAGGCCGGGGTGAAACGTTTGTTGGTGGTCGGCGGCGCAGGTTCGCTGCTGTTGCCCGGTGGCGGACGCGTGATCGACAGCGAAGGGTTCCCGGCTGAATATAAAGCTGAAGCCAGTGCCGGGGCTGACTTCCTGGAAACGTTGCGTCAGGAAAAGGAGCTGGATTGGACCTTCCTGTCGCCATCGGCCCTGTTCGACGGCACCGAGCGCACGGGCAAATTCCGCCTGGGCAAGGATGAGCTGCTGATGGACAGTGACGGCAATAGCTCGATCAGTTTTGCCGACTTCGCCATCGCCATGCTGGATGAAGTGGAAACACCGAAGCATTCGCGCCAGCGCTTTACCGTCGGTTACTGACCCAACGCCGTCAACGCTAAACACGATGCGAAGCGAGTAGCTCTTGATCTGCTCTTGATCTGCTTTTGATCTTGATCTTAGGCGCCCCGTTAAACCACGCTGGCCGGAATTCGACAGGGATTTGGGGGGTAAACCGGCAGGGATGCCGGTTTAGCCGCCCCGCGCCATGGATGGCGCGTGGCGGCGGCCCCCCAAATCACTGGCGGATTACGGGCACACCGAGCCTAAGCGAGGTGCCGAGTGGTGGGGCAAGAGCCCTTTTGGTTACTTTTGGGGCTCTTTTCCAAAAGTGACCCGCTGTAAAAGCGGAACCCTAGGTGGCCGTTACCGCAGGAATGGATATGTACACAATCCAACTGTGTCGCCTGCCAGGCCGCCTTCGCGAGCAAGCCCGCTCCCACAGTTGGATTGCGGGGGTGTCAGGTAGATATGTGTCGCCTGGGAGGCCGTCATCGCGAGCAAGCCAGCTCCCACATTTGGATCGCGGCGAGTCAGGTAGATTGGCGTTGGCTGTCATCCCACACTGGCTTCACTGACCAACCAATCCATCAGCGCGACCAACCCAACCGACGGTTCCTTCCCCGGCGGATACACCAGGAAATACCCCATCCCCGTCGACACCCGCAGTTCAAACGGCATCGCCAACCGCCCCGCCTTCAGATCCTCGCCAATCAGCGCACTGTCGCCCATCGCCACCCCGGTGCCCTGGGACGCTACGGTCATTGCCAAGTCCAAGGTTTCGAAGTGGTGCCGTTGGATGGGATCGCTCAAGCAGGCATTGGCAGCCTTGAGCCACAACGTCCAATCGCGCTCGTCTCGGGTCGGGTGCAACAGTACCTGATGCTGCAAATCCTGCGGCGTACGCAAACTGCCCAGCAACCCAGGCACGCAGACCGGCGTTAGGCGCTCGTCGAATAAGTGCCGCGCCTCGGCGGACTGCTCGGCGATGGGCCCATAGATCACCGCCGCGTCAAACGTCTCACGACGAAAGTCGACGTTATAGGCCACCGTCGTGGTGAGCTCCACCGGCACATCCGGGCGTTCTTTTTGCCATTGCAGCAAGCGCGGCAACAACCAGCGCATCACGCAGGTGGACGCTTTGAGCTGCAAGGTGCGGCGCCGGTCACCGATGTGCTCCACCGCGTCAGCGAGCAAGCCAAACACCTGTTGCGCGCACGCCAGCCATTCGCGCCCCTCCTCCGTCAGGCTCAAGCCACGCGCCTGGCGCCGGAACAAGGCATAGCCCAACTGGCTTTCCAACCCGGCCACCTGCCGGCTCACCGCGCCCTGGGTGATGTGCAGGTGTTCGGCGGCACGGGTGAAGTTGCAGCACTGGGCCGTGACCCAGAAGGTGTGCAACGCAGGTAACGGAGGGAGGCGTTTCATCGGGGCGCAGCCATGACGGGAGGACATGGGGAGTATGACTTTTTATCGATTGTTGCCGCCACCGGCCAACCGCTCCAATAGCGCTTCGAATCCATCACAAGAGCGACCTGTATGGCGACCTGCGGCGAAGTATTGGTGCACCTCCTGGAACGCTACGGCGTGGACCACGTGTTCGGCATTCCCGGCGTACACACCGTGGAGCTGTACCGGGGCCTGGCGCGCTCCAGTATTCGGCATGTCACCCCGCGCCACGAACAGGGCGCCGGCTTCATGGCCGACGGTTATGCGCGCACCTCTGGCAAGCCCGGCGTGTGCTTTATCATCACCGGCCCCGGCATGACCAATATCACCACCGCCATGGGCCAGGCCTATGCCGACTCGATCCCGATGCTGGTGATTTCCAGCGTGCAGGCACGCAGCCAGTTGGGCGGCGGGCGCGGCAAGTTACATGAACTGCCGAACCAGAGCGCACTGGTGGCCGGAGTGGCAGCGTTCTCCCATACCTTGATGTCAGCGGCCGAACTGCCCGCCGTGCTGGCGCGGACGTTTGCGTTGTTCCAGGCTGGTCGGCCGCGCCCGGTGCATATCGAGATCCCCCTGGATGTGTTGGTGGAAAATGCCGACGCGTTGCTGGACAGCACGCCTGTCAGCGTCACCCGTGCCGGCGCAGCCCCGGCTGCCATTGAGCAGATGCGCCAGTGGCTGGCTGCGGCCAAGCGCCCGCTGATCCTGGCCGGTGGCGGCGCCATTGACGCCGCCACCGAACTGACCCACCTCGCAGAAACCCTCGGCGCGCCCGTGGCCTTGACCATTAACGCCAAGGGTATGTTGCCCGCCGCGCACCCGCTGCTGATCGGCTCCACGCAAACACTGCCCGCCAACCGTGCCTTGGTGGCTGAAGCTGACGTGGTATTGGCGATCGGCACCGAGTTGGCGGAGACCGACTACGACGTCACCTTCGCCGGCGGTTTCAACATTCCCGGAACGCTGCTGCGCATCGATATCGACCCGGACCAGACCGTACGCAACTACCCGCCCCAAGTGGCACTGGTGGCCGATGCGCGCATTGCCGCCCAAGCCCTGCTTACCGAAATCAACCGCCAGCCGCTGGCGCCGCGCACTGCCGACTGGGGTGCAGCACGCGTCGCCCGTTTGTGGGCCGAGCTGGAACCTGCCTGGGACGCTTCGACGCGTGCGCAAACCCGGTTTCTCAACGCCGTTCTGGAGGAATTGCCCGGCGTGGTGTTCGTGGGCGACTCCACTCAACCGGTGTACAGCGGCAATCTGACCCTTAACCTCGACCACCCACGCCGGTGGTTCAATTCCTCCACCGGTTACGGCACCCTGGGTTATGCCCTGCCCGCCGCCATGGGTGCCTGGCTCGGGCGCGGCGATGGCCAACCGGTGGTGTGCCTGATCGGCGACGGCGGCCTGCAATTTACCCTGCCGGAGCTGGCCAGCGCGGTGGAAGCGCGTACACCGGTGATCGTGCTGCTGTGGAATAACCAGGGTTATGAAGAGATCAAGAAATACATGGTCAACCGTGACATCGAGCCGGTGGGTGTGGACATCTACACGCCGGACTTTATCGGCGTGGCCACGGCCTTGGGTTGCGCGGCAGAAAGCATCCGCGGCATCGAACATCTTCGCACCGCATTGCATGCTGCTGCTGATCGCCAGGGGCCGACGCTGCTTGAAATCGACCAAGGGCGGTGGGAGTTGACGAATCTGTAATCCCGCAACGCTGGACCTGTGGCGGGGGAGCTTGCTCCCGTGACGCCCTGCCAGCCAACGCCCTATGCGCGCTTACCTCACCACTCGGCATCCGCATTTTTTCAATAGCCCCTGCGACTTTCTGATTTGCCCTGCTGCACGCTCCATGGCCTGATTCGCCCTTGTTCATTCAAGGCAGGCCCATGGAAAACGTTCAGGCAAAATCCACCTCCGCACTATGGCTGATGATCAGCGTAGTGCTCGTCGCTCTCAACTTGCGCCCCTCGATGGCGGCCGTGGGGCCCTTGCTGGCGTCGATTCGTGCGGATGTGCCGCTAAGTTTCAGCAGCGCCGCCTTACTGACCATGTTGCCGGTCATGGCCATGGGCCTGGCGATGTTCTTTGGCATGGGCCTGGCCAAGCGCGTGGGCGAGCATCGCAGCATTGTGCTGTCGCTGCTGGTGATTGGGCTGGCGACCTTGTCGCGGTTGTTCCTGGATTCGGCACTGGAGCTGATAGTGAGTGCCATCGCGGCGGGAGTCGGCATTGCGCTGATTCAGGCATTGATGCCGGCGCTGATCAAGTCGCGGTTCAGCGCCAATGTCTCGTTATTCATGGGCCTGTATGTCACCGCGATCATGGGCGGCGCGGCCCTGGCTGCTTCGTTCTCGCCGTTGGTGCAAGCCCGGACCGGCAGTTGGCGTATCGGCCTGGCTATCTGGGCACTGCTGGCGTTGTTTGCCCTGGTGTTCTGGTATGCCCAGCGTGCGGCACTGCCGCCGTTGCCTCAAGCCGGCTCGGGCCCTCAGGAGGCTTTTTTCAGCAATCGCCGCGCCTGGTTGCTGGCGATCTTTTTTGGCCTCGGCACCGCGTCCTACACCTGTGTGCTGGCGTGGCTGGCGCCCTACTACGTCGAGCAGGGTTGGAGTGAACAGAATGCCGGCTTGCTGCTGGGCTTCTTGACCGCCATGGAAGTGATCTCCGGCCTGGTCACCCCGGCCATCGCCAACCGCCGCCAGGATAAGCGTAGCGTGGTGGCGGTGTTGCTGGTGCTGATCATCCTGGGTTTCTGCGGGCTCATTCTCAGTCCGCAACACTGGAGCCTGTTGTGGCCATGCCTGCTCGGCCTGGGGATTGGCGGCCTGTTTCCGATGAGCCTGATCCTGTCCCTGGACCACCTCGACAACCCGCGCCGCGCCGGTGGCCTTACCGCGTTTGTGCAGGGCATCGGTTATCTGATCGCCGGCCTGTCGCCGCTCATCGCCGGCATGATCCGCGACCAATTGGGCAGCTTCGAATGGGCCTGGTGGTCATTGATGGCAGTGAGCGGGCTGATGCTGCTGATCGTCATGCGGTTCAACCCGGCGCATTACGCACGCCATATCCGCTGACGTCGTATTACAAACATTTTTTGTCCCACATAAAACATTGAAGGGTCCTACAGAGCTTTCTATTGGTACGAGCGTTCCGTTAACATTTTGCTCAGTCTTGTACTGAGTTCGGTACAAAGGGTTTACGGACGAAACCGATGCTAAACAGTAACTTGCTCAGAAAGCTCGATATGCAGGATTTGATGGTGTTCATCGCCGTCTACGACCAGAGCAGCGTTACCGAGGTGTCTGAAACGCTGTTCGTCAGCCAGTCCACCGTGAGCTATAGCCTGAAGAAGCTGCGCACCAGCTTTGAAGATGAGCTGTTTATCAACACCCGCGCAGGCATGCGTCCTACGTACAAGGCCACCACCATGTACGAGCACGTGCACAAGATTCTGGAAAGCATCAACCTGTGCCATGCCGGTGGCCAGGCTTTTGATCCGACACAACAGGCCGTGACCTTCAATGTGTGCGCTCCGGAATATTTCGAACAGTTGATCCTGCCACGCCTGCTGAAGCGCTTCGACCATGCCGACCTGCCGGTAATCGTCAATGTGCAGAAGCTGGAAACCGACATCCCCGCCGACGACCTGCGTGAAGGCCGCCTGGACCTGGTGATCTGCTTCGGCCCGCACTTTCACCGCGCTCACAAAGACTTCAAGACCCAGATGCTGTTGGAGGACGACTTGGTCTGCGTGTGCGACCAACGCTCAGCACCGAGAGAACAGGCGTTCAGCCTGCAATCCTTCGTTGAGCGGCGCCACGTATTCCCTACGCCGTGGACCTCCGACACCAACATGATCGATGGCTGGCTTGCGCGCCAGGCCCGCAAGCGTCAGGTGATTGCACGGGCCAACAGCTACAGCGCGGCATTGAAGATGATTGCCGGCACCGACTTCATCGTCACCTTGCCCCGCCGCGTACAAAAGTTACTGGCACCGGCGCCGGCATTCGGTGTTTGCGAAGCACCTAACGGTTTGCCGGGGTTCACCCTGGATATGCAGTGGAACGAAACCAGTGGGCAGGACAGCGCCAATACCTGGTTTCGGGAACAAGTGGTGAAGGTGTGTGCGGATCAGGGTTTGTTATAGGAACGCACCTGCTTAAGCTCTCCACACCCTAATCAGATAGCCAGTGACGTTCGGCGCTTAGTGACAGCCTGCGCTGCGACATCCCGAGCGACAGGGCAATCGATATGGCAGTCTGCTATTACTTTGACCATCCACGCCAGAAACTGCTTTACGGCACCTGAACGCTCACGTCCCGGCACGCATACAGCTGAAAACTGCGCGCCCGGAATCTTGATGTCGGGCCTGTAAGGAATCAGCAATCCATTCGCAACATAGTCTGCCGCCAAGACCGTGCTCGCCAGCGTCAAGCCATGCCCGGCAATAGCGGCCTGGAGCGCAAAATGCTCATCGTTGTATTCACGATAGACCGCGTTTGATAGCCAACTTTCATGATTCGCAGCCGCGCACCAGGACGCCCAACTAATTGAAGCGGGCGATGACGTAGCCCAACGTATATTTATAAGTTTCAAAGAAGCTTCAACTTCCTCTTGCCTCCAGTGGGCATGAGAGAAAACACCAAACTGTTCGCGCATAAGCGCGTGGCTGTACAAGTCTGGAAAATCGCGAAACCCACAACGAATCGCTAAATCAACAGATGAGTCACGAAACAAATCCACCACTTCATTACTGGTTTCAACACTGACATGAATGTCTGGATGTTCGCTATAAAATTTCGCCAGCCGGGGAATCAACCATAAAGATGCAAATGCCGGCGTGGTAGAAACTCGGAGTGTGTTGGAGTCGGCGGGTGGCTTGAGCGAAGACATACTACCGCTTATATCCAGAAACGAAAGATGCACCTTTGAATATAGCCTCTCACCGTTCGCTGTGAGTTGAACACCGTGGGGAGTGCGCACAAAAAGCATACTGCCCAGTAAGTTCTCTAGTGTTTTTATTTGTTGTGATACTGCCGCTGGGGTAACAAACAACTCCGCGGAGGCTGCTTTAAACCCACCGAGTCTTGCGGCAGATTCAAATGCACGAATGGCTGTCAACGGCAATTTTGCGAACATTAATCAATCCCCCTTCCATGGTAAAAAAACTAAGCCAGGCTTACTTTATCTGATTTGCCTTCGCTTTCATAGAAGTGAATTCTAGGCTACGCCACCTAGCCGGTAACAGGAGGCGCGTCGATCGAGAATGTCGAGTCCATACTGACTGCGCTTGCGGATTGACGAAATTCTTTAGTCTAACTAAATGACACTGGCCTATATACGGTCTATCCCTGAGTGCACTTCAGCGTTCATGGAGTAGGTCGCGTTGCGCCTTTTTTAGAGCAAGTGGTGCATTCATGGAAAAGAACATACCTATCATTGACGTCGGTAGTTTGACGCAGGGAGCAGAGATATCACCACGTCTAGTAAAGGAGATCGACAACGCGTGCAGGGAGGTCGGATTTTTCACCGTCGTCAATCACGGTGTAGATAACACGCTTATTTCAACTGTCTTCTCTCAAATAGAATCGTTTTTTGACCTGCCTGTTCAGGCCAAGGAAAAAATCGAAATTCATAAATCCCCCTATATGCGTGGCTACTTTAGCGAAGGCGCTGATAAGTCGGATGGCATATTGGGCGATGTCAAAGAGGGTTTTGACATGGCCGCGGACTTGTCGCTTGACGACGAGTTCGTAAAAGCCAAATTACCTTTTTACGGCCCCAATGTATGGCCAGAGGAATTACCCGACTTCAAGCTTGCGATGAGGGAATATCACTCGCAAATGCTTGCGTTCGGAAAAAAACTGCTAAACGTGTTCGCCCTTGCGCTCAATATGCCGATCGATTACTTCGATGATAAATTCAAGAAGCCGATGGCCCAATTGAGAGTCCTGCGTTATCCCTCCACCCAATATACGCAGGGAGCGCCGATGGGTGCTGGAGAGCATACAGACTTCGGCTGGATCACGATGATCTCGGAAAGTGCCACCGGGGGGTTGGAGGTACAGAGTGCCAACGGCACCTGGATCAAAGTCAAACCCATCCCAAATGCCTTTGTCGTCAATGTCGGGGATCTAATGTCTCGCTGGACGAATGACCGTTACAAGGCAACGCTGCATCGAGTGATAAATACCTCCGGCAAATTACGCCATTCGGCGGCGTTCTTTATGGACCCAGACTACACCGCCAAAGTGGAGTGCCTGCCCAGCTGTTGCGCAGACGGCAGTCCTGCGAAATACGGAGCGATCATCGCGGGTGAGTACATGGACCAGAGGTTCTTGGAAACCACCACATTTCGTGAACTTGAACCCAACTAGTAGGAGTATTGAACGTGCTAGGTAAAGAATACACATTCTATCTATCAGCGATCGTAGCGATACTGGGCACCGTGGGCTATCACATGCTCATGAAGAAAATACCGTCTACGATCAACCCCTTGGTTTCAATTGTCAGTATTTATGTGGCGATCGTTATCCTGTCCACCTTGATGTTGCCGTTTTTTTTGGGCAGTGGAACGTTACTCGCGGGCTTGAAGCAAATGACCTGGCTTCAGGGAGGTATCGCGTTTTGCATCTTGATGATGGAAATCGGCTTTTTGATGATGTATCGCAGTGGATGGGACCTCAGTACGGGCAATATCGTTACCGGCGCCATTATCAATATTGCGCTCGGCTTCATCGGGGTATTTCTGCTTAAAGAAGGACTCTCTTATTTAAATATTGCCGGTGTTTTATTATGCATCGTCGGCGTGATACTGATCGGCTACAAATCCAGTAGCAGCGAACAACCCGTGGACGCGGATACGCACGCTACGGTCTCGCTAGTACCACCTTCACTGGTGCCAGATGCAACAGCAAAAGAACCCTAGCCAGCCGTACACCTGCAATACATCTTTGGCATTGTGTATGCACACATATTCAAACCCCGCCGTAAGTTCCACATGCGCACGGAAGTGATTACACCTGTCCAGGCATGATCGGTTGTTCAATGCTAGCGCCCAAACCAGCTCAATAAGCGTTTCAGTGATTTTGCTCTTGAAGGTGATGAGATGTCTTTACTGTATGCTGATAATTATCTGCGCGCCATCAAAGACGCCAACGTGAAAACCCTGCTTATTTCAATAGCTAAAGAGCGAAGACTGTTGCCATCGGTGATGATACTGAGTGCAATAGTATCCTTCACTGTAGGGGGCATATTCCTGGCGTATACTCAACAGATCGTTGCGGTACTCGGTGCGATAATCTTGATTGCCCTTGCCAAAATCTGGTCCTGGTACCTGAGCCACGATTGCGCGCACAATTCTGTTTTCAAGTCGAAGAAAGTCAATTCTGTCATCGGAGAGTTGCTGTCTTTCCTTAACGGTCTCTCTTTCTTTTCATTTGAAGCCTATAGAAAAGATCATGTTCGCCATCATGCCGAAAAAATTGATATTGGTGGGTTCGATAGTGGTCACTTTGCTGTCGCTCACCCGAGGCTATTCAGTGCAATCATTGTTGCAGAAAAAATATATCTTCCCGCCTTCTACTATGTGATCAAGCTTACCAATATTTACTCCGTGATATTCAGTGGCAGCAGGCGCGAAGTTGCAAGGGGTATTGGAAGCCTGTGCATTTACATTGTAGCCTTCGCTACGTTTGCCCGGTTCTCCCTGATACTTGTGGTGGTATGGCAAGCCTCCTCCTTCCTTAGGATACACATCGTACGATTCGTCGACTGTTTCCAGCATTCTTTCCAGCAGGTGTATACGGCGGGAGAAAAGCTAACCCATGGAAAACACTACGAAATCCAGAATACCTTCTCCGTACCGGTGGCAAGAAAGTTTACCTTCCTCAATCTGATTATTTTGAATTTTGGTTACCACGCGGCCCACCACTGCTTTCCAACATGCCCTTGGTATATGTTGCCACAACTGGAAGCTGCCATAACCAAACAGTTGAGGCTTTACGGAATAACGGACACAAGAGAAGAAAGCACGCCATTCTTCAACTTCATGACTGCCTACCATCGTGGGCGGCTATCAAGAATCATCAGCACCGATGAAGGACAACCCTATGATGCTGATGGCCAATTTAACACCCATCATTTCACCGGTGCGTACACAGATAAGCTCTTAGGTTGAGTCACCCACTCAGGTCGGGCCTTATCAAAGCATGGATACTGTCAGGTCGTGGATACGGAGACCCCCAACTCAGCGCTTGAAAGTCGTAACTTACTTATAACTCAACTCATGACAAATCAATCAGATCTATAAAGGAGTGCGTGTGGACGATTCATGTGCAGACGCCAACAGCTTCTGGCTGACGGCTGTTGAAAAAGAGAGTATTCGGGACGCGCTCATAGACATTTGTTACGAGCCAACGGGCGGGCGAGACTACATCCACCTCATTCGCATGACCGCTTACCAAAAGTTCCCCGCGCGGCTTCTAAAAAAGCTTGAATCACTTAAAGATGACGATGCTTCTTATTGTGTATTTGAGAACCTTCCGATTGACGACACATTTGGCAGCCCGCAAGGCGACGCTAATAGCTTGAACTTCAAAAGTGGTTATCTTTCTGAAAATGTGCTGGTTGCCCTGGGCAGTTTGATAGCGGAGCCCTACTCCATCAAGCATGAGGGGCCAAAACTGGTCAATGACTTGGTACCGCATCCGGAGGCCGTAGGCGAGTATACCGGCAACGGTTCGGACCTGGAGTTGGACCTGCACACCGAAAATGCCTTTCAGGCTTATGACTCCCGTGGCGACACCTCGCCGCTGGCTCTTCTGCTTCTCGGCGTTCGCGGTGACCCTGCCGGGGTGGGCCCGAAAACCTGGGTGGCCGATGCGAGGGAAGCCCTTCAGGTTCTGGAACAGGCCGATATTGAAATCCTATATGGCAAACATTTCATCATTCGTCAGCCCTACCGCTGGAGGAACAGTGCCGCAGGCGCGAAAGAAACTCATGTGTACCCAATTCTGAGCGGCCCGCTGACTCACCCTAGAGTCACTGCTGCGTTTTACCCGGACATGGTAATTGCCGCTGATCACGAAGCACAAAATACCCTGTTGAGGTTTTACAACGCGCTTAAAAGCGTAGCGCGGCCGCTGGACATTCAACCTGGCAAGTTGGTGTACATCAACAATCGTTTCATGCTCCATTCGCGTGACAAGTTCACCCCCAGTTTCGATCCAGAGGGGCATGCGTATCGTTGGATCCAGCGTTTGTTCATCACGAATAACTTGTGGAACTTCCGTTCATTCAACAAGTGTGGCGCGCGGATCTTCGAACCCGTTACTCGATGATATAAAGAGATAAATTAAATGTCGAACCATAACCCATATACATCAATTATTCATAATATAGGCACTTTCCTCACGGGTGATCTCGCGTCTCCACTCATTACAGCAGACACCCTCGTCAGTGTTGATGGCATGATCACCTACGTTGGTCAGGCAGCAGATGTGGATTTTTCACACGCAGACCTGCTGATTGACGCCAAGCAGAGCACGGTCATGCCAGGTTTGATCGACAACCACACTCACCCGACCCTGGGTGAGTACAGCCCGCGCTCTGGCAACCACAATTGGATCTGGCACTCCTTGCAGGGCGGCGTGACGACCATGATCTCTGCCGGGGAAGTGCACGTTCCGGGGCTACCGACCGACAGGGTCGGTACTATCGCCATGGCAATCGCAGCGCAGCGCTCTTTCTCCAATGCGCGCCCTAGCGGAATAAAAATGGAAGCCGGCGCGCCACTGCTCAACGATGAGTTTTCGGATGAGGATTTCGCCGCAATGGTTGCTCAAGGCATCAACCAACTGGGAGAGGTCGGGATAGGCCCTGTCAAGTCAGTCAGTCGTGCAGCTGAATTGGTCAAGATGGCTCGCAAACACGGTATGACCTCCATTACCCACACGGGCGGTCCTTCAATTTCTACCTCCCAGAGCATGGGTGCAGAAGAGATCCTTGAAATTGCGCCCGATATCATCGGGCACATCAATGGCGGCTATACCGCACTGGCACCCAGCCAAATCAGATGCCTGTGTGAAGGCTGTCTGGGTGCCCTGGAAATCGTACATAACGGCAACGAGTTCGCGGCGGTCACCACCCTGAATTACGCACGAGAAATGAACCAACTGGACCGTATCGTCATTGGCACGGATTCCCCTGCCGGATGTGGGGTTCCCGCGCTTGGCATGCTCAGGGCAATTGCCTTGCTCAGTAGTTTCGGCGACGTTCCACCGGAAAAGGCCGTCTGTTTCGCAACGGGTAACACCGCCAAGGTGAGAAAGTTGAATCGCGGGATTCTGGGCGTCGGAAGAGAAGCCGACATTCTGATCGCCTGTGGGCCTTTGGGAGGAGCGCAACCCAGCGTACTTGGAAGTTTCAGCAGTGGTGACCTTCCAAGTATTACCTCGATTCTGATCGATGGGCGCCTGGTCGTGAGGCAATCCAGGAACTCGCCACCGCCATCTGTCACACCTGAAATAACTCTGCGTACCTAATAGCAGCGTCCCGAAAGGGACGTCGCCTCGAGAGCACTCTTATGCATAGAATTCTGCCCGAAATTACGCGCAGAGGGCCTACCGTACTCGCATGCGGTTGCGCAATTGGATTGGCTATTCCCTATCTTGCAGACTTGGCGAGGCCATTGCTCCCCGTCATGGTTTTCATATTTGTTCTGGGCACTCTCCTGCGTATTAACAACGCTGAAGTCATCACTGCAGCCAGAAACTTGAAAATATCCCTGATATTTCCAGCCCTGATGGTGGTGGCTTGCCCTTATATTTTTGGAATGCTTTCGCTTTACCTCACCGGCAATCAAGAACTTTCCCTTGCGATAGCCATCGCTGTTGCCGCCCCGCCCGCCAGCGGAAATGCAGCCGTCGCGAGAATGCTCGGGCTTGACCCTTCCATGTCACTGGTGACTGCGCTCTGCTCAATGGCAATTATCCCTGTCACCGCTCCGCTGATACTCCACCTATTCGCTGATGGCCTTTCACTCTCCTTGAACCCCGTTGATCTGGCGATCAGACTGGCCGTGTTGATAGGAGGCGCCGAAGGCGCTGCTATTTTGATACGTCGTTTTTCGCACACCTTCGTCGCCACGCACGGCCTGGCTATTGACGGTATTGTCGTCATCGCGCTTTTCCTCTTTGCAGTAGGCACGATGGCGGGCATGCAGCAGGTAATTCTGGAGACCCCGTCGTTGGCCATCTCGATGATCGCCATTGCCTATTGCATCAACGTCTGCCTGCAGCTCCTCATGGGCTGCTTATATCCCGGGTCATTGATCGCCAAGTTCACCATGGCACTCAACGGTGGCAATAGAAATGTTGGACTATTATGGTCTGCTCTTGGTGTCAGCTTATCGCCCACAATGGCGTTGTATTTTGCATGCTGCCAACTGCCTATTCACACCATGCCGAAGATACTGCAGTTTGTTTTACCCAGAGTTGAAAGCTATTTGAACAAACTGGTTTTAAGCAAGAATCGAATCTGAGCTATTACTGCCTGGAACTGCATAAAAATGATACTCACGCCAGAAAATATCAGGCAGATTGCCGAACGCTCTTCGCTGGAGACTACTGCCTGCTCTTGTATTCGGGGCTTGTCGCAGGGGTGGGAAACCTTACCCAAAACACTCGAGGCGAGCAGCCTGTTGCGCTTCATAGGCGAAATCCCGACCGATAGGGCACAAGAACTCAGCCTTGAGGAATACCACCCGAACGGTACCCATTTCTGGTCTGAAGACGCGCCTATCTGCTTTGATTTCTTTCCTTATAATATTTCAAGCGTCTGGGGCTGTAAGTGTTGCGCGCGAGCATTCCTCAGGTTTACGGAAGCAGGCGCCTATCACTCCGAACAACGCATCCGTATTTTGCGTGCGTCGCTGATTGGCAACCCCGTTCAAGAAGAGCACGTTCAGGATTAGCCGTTCTTGAGGCGCCCCCCTCCTTCCCCTAGCACGGGTATAAACCTCAGGCTTTATTCGCTACCAACCCGCGATCACTCATGAATGCCTCCAGCCGCGAGCGCATCCAGCGTTCCGCCGGGTCTGTGTCAACGTGGCTGAGCCACACCATGGACAAATCCAGGGTCGGGGTTTCGAACGGGAACGGCTCGCAGAACAGATTCCCGCTGGCGGCCATAGCCTGGGCGGTGTAATCCGGCAGGCTGGCGATCATGTCGGTGCCGGCAAGCAAGGCCGGCAACGAACTGTATTGCGGCACCGAGAGCACTACATGGCGTTTGCGGCCCACCTCTGCCAGCCACTCATCGGCAAACCCGGCCACATTGGCGGTGTGGGACACCAGCACGTGGGGCCGTGCGCAATATTCGTCAAGGGTCAGCGGGGTGTCCGAGGCATCGGCGCGCAGCAGGCACGGGCGGATGTGCCGCAATAGCTTGCGCTTGGCATTGGCCGGCAACCCGCGGGTCTGGGTGATGCCGACGGTAATATCGCCAGAAGCCAGCAGGTCGGGAATGCGCCAATAATCCACATGCTGCACCACGAACACCACCTGCGGCGCTTCCTGACGCAAGGCCCGTAGCAAGGGTGGCAGCAGGCCGAACTCAACGTCATCGGACAGGCCGATGCGGAAAGTCATGGTGCTGATGGACGGGTCGAAATCATGGGTCAGGCTCAGGGCCGAAGACAGCGAGTCGAGGGCCGGCGACAGGTGCTGGATGATCTCCTCGGCGCGCGCCGTAGGCTCCATGCGATGGCCGACACGAATAAACAGTGGGTCGTTGAAGAGGGTACGCAGGCGGTTGAGGGCCGAACTGATGGTCGGTTGGCCGAGAAACAGCTTCTCCGCCACCCGCGTCACATTGCGCTCGAGCATCAGTGCTTCAAAGACCACCATCAGATTGATGTCAGCCTTGCGTAATTCATTGCGATTCATCGGCGCCTGCCCCTTTCCCCAAGACAAGCGGCAGTTTAGGAAGGCTGCGGGGCTGCGTCTATGTGCGTACTGCTCAATAAACGGGTTGGGGACGGTAAATCTGCGTTTGAAGGTTGCCGCTGCGCATAAAAATGTGGGAGCGGGCTTGCTCGCGAAGGCGGTGGATCAGCCGACGACTCCGTTGACTGACACACCGCCTTCGCGAGCAAGCCCGCTCCCACAATTAGACCGCGGTTACCTGACTCAAGGCTTGAGCGGAAACTCCTGGTCACGCTCGGAAAGCTCGGTGCCATCGTCCGGATGCTTCCAGGTTTGCGGCTTTTCGTCTTCGCGCTGCCGCCGGGGTTCTTCACGCTCCGGCTCGTTGTGCTGCTTGTGTTCGTTGCCCATAACGGCCTCCGCCCATAAGAATTGGAAACAGCTTCAAGCATAGGACACGGCGGGTTGTTTTGAAGCCGGGATAGATTGATAGCCAATACGCATCAATTCATCCAAATTAGTCACTTATCATTTCTAAATGTGTCAGCCACTATCCCAAGTCTTAAGCGAAACAAGCACTTTAAAAAGAACGCTGGAGACACAAAACCATGACGACCCCTTCCCGGCCTGCGGCTGCCCCCTCGAAAGTAGGCGCGGTATTGCGCGTTACTTCGGGCAATTTTCTCGAACAGTTCGACTTCTTTCTGTTCGGTTTCTACGCCACCTATATCGCTGCCGCGTTCTTCCCGGCCGCTAATGAGTTTGCGTCATTAATGATGACCTTCGCCGTGTTCGGCGCTGGCTTCCTGATGCGTCCATTGGGCGCGATTATTCTGGGTGCCTACATCGATGACGTGGGCCGTCGCAAAGGCTTGATCGTGACCTTGTCGATCATGGCCAGCGGTACGCTACTGATCGTACTGGTGCCGAGTTATCAGACCATCGGCCTGTGGGCGCCGTTTCTGGTGCTGTTGGGGCGCCTGCTGCAAGGTTTCTCGGCCGGTGCGGAGCTGGGTGGCGTGTCGGTGTACCTGTCCGAAATGGCTACGCCGGGCCGTAAAGGCTTCTACACCAGTTGGCAGTCGGGCAGCCAACAGATCTCCATCGTCGTCGCCGCGGCCCTGGGTTATGGCCTGAACGTGTGGATGGAACCTGCGGTGGTGGCCGATTGGGGCTGGCGTATTCCGTTCGCCGTCGGCTGCGTGATCATTCCGTTCATCTTCGTGCTGCGTCGCAACCTGCAGGAAACCGAAGAGTTCGCCAACCGCAAGCATCGCCCGACCATGCGTGAAGTGATGGCGACCCTGGTGAAGAACTGGACCGTGGTCATCGGCGGCATGCTGATGGTGGCCATGACCACCACCGCGTTCTACCTGATCACCGTGTACGCGCCGACTTTTGGTAAAACCGTGTTGCACCTGAGCACCTCGGACGCCTTGCTGGTGACCTTGCTGGTCGCGATCTCGAACTTTTTCTGGCTGCCGATCGGCGGCACGTTAAGCGACCGCTTCGGCCGTAAACCCGTGCTGATTGCCATGACGGTGCTGACTGTCCTTACGGCTTATCCGGCATTGTCCTACGTGGTCAACGCACCAAGCTTTGCGCACATGCTGGAAACCCTGCTGTGGTTCTCGTTCCTGTATGGCATGTATAACGGCGCGATGATCCCGGCGTTGACTGAAATCATGCCGGTGGAAGTGCGTG